>DTYU01000053.1 GCA_012961725.1 Desulfotomaculum sp. | reverse complement strand
TGGACTATAATTAAACTGTACGCGGCAGTGGCGGAACGGCAGACGCGCTAGACTCAGGATCTAGTGGGGAATACCCCGTGGAGGTTCAAATCCTCTCTGCCGCACCATAAAGATAAAGAAACTACTCAGGCACGGGTTTCTGGTCCGAATTCAGAAGTCAGCAGCCAGAATCCAGAAGAGAGACGGGTTAGTCGAAATGTGAACCTGCCTTGGATTCTGAATTCTGACCCTGAATAGAATACAATATCTTAAAATCAGGCAGGGGTGCCACAGAAGGTGCCTTATTTTTTGTGGCAACGGCGCGGTGTGCGGGGAGAGCGTTGGGGCGAGCAAAATAACAGTTGACGGAGGGGTTGGCTTGAAGAACGGTTCGTTTCGCTTCTATACGCAGTATCATCTCGTTACACTCTTGGGAGTCAAAGCGAGAAATCCGCGTGAACTGCTTGAGGGGATAAGAACGGTACCGCCTTCTTCGATCTACTATCATACACACAGGTTCTTACAGCAGCATCACTATCTCTCCCCGGAACCGCCGAACGACTTTGCTTACTGGCTCACAAACATCCTTAACATGAAGGAGCTCGGCGAGCTGTTTGCAAGCGTTGATACAGCTGAGTTTAATAGCATGAAGGCGTTGAGGTCAAGGTTCGTTGAGATCCTGGCGGGTTGGCTTTCGGAAAACAGGTACACGGTTGACTGCCCGCCGGGACAGGAGTTTTACTTTACGGCTTGTAAGACCTTTATCCTGCCGATGCCGTACTCCGCCCGCAATTTGAAGGAGTTTGCCGAAATACTGAAGCAGATAAGCATCAATTCGCTCTACTTTCATATTTTTGAAGCGAGTATGCGGCTGGAAAAGGATGAGAACGACTTTGCGGCCTGGTTCAGGCTTCAAGGAAAAGACAAGCTTGCCGAAGAGATGTTGAGATTGGACCCGTACACGATAACGCTGGAAGGTCTCAGGGAAAAAATAATCAACATGGTGAGGGAACATGCCGGGAATCAATGATTATGCACCCATTGTCGGCCCGAGTGTTATTAGCGAGTTGTATCTGCTTTCGCAGAGGCTGTCAGGGAAAACCGTCCAGAACGTAAATTCAACCTCCGTCGGCGGCGGCGTAGCAGAGATACTAACGAGGATGGTCCCCCTGCTCAGGGAACTCGGCATAGACACAAAGTGGGACGTTATCAAGGGTAATGAAAAGTTTTTCAACATTACAAAAAAGATCCATAATGCATTACACGGTGCAAACCTGGTGTTGACTCGCGAGGATTGGGAGTATTTCTTGGAGGTGAACCGGGAAAACGCAGCGGAGATGGATTTTTACGGGGACATCATCTTTGTCCATGACCCGCAGCCGATCGCCCTCGTAGACAAGAAAGAACAGGCGGGCGGAAAATGGGTCTGGCGGGGCCATGTCGATTTCACAAAACCGCTTGCACCGGTGATGGAATTTCTCGAATCTTACATAAACCGTTACGATACAGCGGTCTTTTCGGCACCTGGGTTTGCCAGGGATCTTCGTATTCCCCAGGTGCTGATATCGCCTTCGATAGATCCTTTAAGCGATAAGAACAAGGAACTGCCGCAGCAAACGATCGATGGGGTGCTCGAACGGTTCGGGATCGACAAGAGTAGGCCGATTGTCACCCAAATCTCCCGTTTCGATCGCTTGAAGGATCCGTGCGGCGTGGTGGAGGTGTACAAGAGGGTCAAAAAGCACGTAGACTGTCAATTGGTGCTTGCCGGGGGCGGTGCTACCGACGACCCGGAGGGTTGCAAGGTTGTTGAAGAGGTAAAGTGCCTTGCAACGGGTGACCCGGATGTACATATCATTTTCCTGCCGCCGGCGAGCGATGTAGAGATAAATGCGTTGCAGAGGGCTTCCACGGTGGTGCTTCAAAAATCCCTGAAAGAGGGTTTCGGTCTGACGGTTGCAGAGGCGCTGTGGAAAGCGAAACCGGTTATCGCTTCGGCGGTCGGCGGAATCCCGCTTCAAGTAAAACATAAGTATTCCGGTATCCTAACGTATTCTGTCGAGGGAACCGCTCACTACCTGAAGCAACTGCTCCAGGAACCGAAATATGCAAAGAAGCTCGGTTTAAACGGCAGGGAGCATATAAAGAACAACTTTCTCATCACCCGGCACATTCGGGACTACCTGCTGCTGTTCCTTTCCTTGTTTTACGAAGGCGATGTGATTCACTTGGGTCAGCCGCACTGCCCTTAGCCTACCTGGGAGGGTTTGGACGGCTGGGTGACAGCGCGAAGGGTGAAGCAGTGACCGAGTACCGGAAAAAATGGCAGGTCCTTGGCGTCGTCGGCACCGGTACCTTCGTCATGGCCCTCAATACCAGCATGATGAACATCGCCGTGCCGTTTATCGGTGCTTACTTTAGCGCGCGGATGCCGGTGGTCGAATGGGTGCTCATGGCATTCCTCTTGGTTATCTCCACGCTCCTGCTTCCGTTCGGCCGGCTGGGTGATATGTATGGGTTCAAGAGGATCTACCTTTTAGGCATCGTTGTCTTTGCCGCCGGTTCCGTTCTGTGCGGGATGGCCCCTTCGATATTCGTGCTGATAGCATTCCGGATTCTCCAGGGGATAGGCGCGGCGATGGTCATGGCCGTCAGCTCGGCGATCATAACAGCAGCCTTTCCGCCGTGGGAACGCGGCAAGGCCCTCGGTTTTCTCGGGGTATTCGTTGCTTCCGCTTTGGGTTTCGGACCTGTCTTCGGCGGCCTGCTGTTGAACTGGACCGGCTGGCGGATGCTTTTCTTCATAAATGTCCCCCTGTGCGCCATAGTGATAGCGTGGTCCTGTCTGTTGCTGGCGCCGCGGTCCAGAACACAGCAGGCTTTCGACCTGCCCGGGGCGATCGCCCTATTCTTCGCCCTCGGGGCGCTGCTGGTCGCTTTGAGTCACGGGGAAGAGTGGGGTTGGGGCTCGGTTGCTTCATGCGGTCTCTTAACCTTCGCCGCTGTTTCCTTTTCGCTTTTTATCTGGCGCGAGCTGACCTGCACGACTCCCATGGTAGAACTGCGCTTTTTCAAAAACCGCCTGTTTTCGGCTGCTGCCGTTAGCGCCGTGATAAGCTTTGTGGTGCAGTATATGGTCGTCTTTTTGCTGCCGTTCTATTTTAAAGACGTACTTCTGTTGGACGCGGCCCGGGCGGGAATGCTTCTCTCCAGTCTCCCCCTGGTGGTTCTTCTTGTGAGTCCTTTAAGCGGTACGCTTTCAGACCGCATCGGCTCGCGGGGGTTGAGTTCCATCGGGATGGCTGTCTGCGCCTTGTCACTGGTGCTATTGAGCCGCTTGACCCCTCAAAGCGGTCTTTTTCAGGTAGTCTTTCCGCTCGTTCTTTTAGGGTTGGGCAACGGGATCTTCCAATCCCCGAACAACAGCGCACTGATGGGGAGCGTGCCCCGTACTCACCTCGGTATTGCCGGCGGGATATTGGCAGCCGCACGGAATGCAGGGATGGTGATGGGTGTGGCACTGGCCGGTGCAGTGTTTAACCACTGCCTGCCCAAAAGCCTTGCGGCCGCGACTGCCGCAGGTGTGGATGAGACTCTGCTCCCGCGTTTTGCCTTCACCGGCGCGCTTCACGACACCCTCCTTGTCGGCGCCTTTGTGGCCTGTATCGGGATGGTTACCTCCCTTGTACGTGGCAAACCTGAAAAAGCAGCGGGTCTGACCCAGCATTCAGCAGACTGAGTGCTGGGCGGGTAAGCGAGAGTCTGCAAATGTAGAATTGTAATTGAAGACTGGAAATCGGAAATAAAAGTGCCGTTCGGTCTGCTTTTGCTTAGAGCCTGCCCCGTTTTTTGACAAAAAACTACAAAATTACACCGTTGACAAGCCCTGCCGTGAAAATTACCATACAATCAATCGGAAGCGTTAAAACAAAGAGAAAAAACGGCTTATGCCAGTTAACCTGACTCTGCAACAGTCGAGATGTCATTTTTTGGCTTTCAGCCGGCGGTGGGGAACTTTTTTGGACCGGGATATGTGTCTGCAAAGAAGCCGGGAGTCGGGGTTGACCAATCGCTGTTCGGCGGCTGAGAGAGCGCCTGCGCGGTTTTGGGTTGACTATGAGGAGCCGTTTGCCTGCAAGCTACTTGCAGCCATTCTCCGCTACCATTTCCGGTTGCAGGGCGTAAACTCCAGACCAGCGGTGCTCCTATGTTTAGGGACCGACCGGCTGACCGGCGATGCGCTCGGCCCTTTAGTCGGGACCAAGGTATCCGCGGCGCATGATCGCCCGTATAGTGTATACGGGACTCTGGCCGAGCCCGTTCATGCCTTGAACCTTCGGGAGAAACTTCAGGAAATATACCGCCTGTACAAGAACCCTTTTGTTGTTGCAGTAGATGCCTCTTTAGGCAACCACCGAAACGTGGGCGTTATATCTGTGGGTACAGGCCCTGTTCACCCGGGTACAGGACTCAAAAAGTCGCTGCCCCGCTTGGGGAACCTCCACATTATCGGGGTGGTCAACCAAGGCGGGGTTAAGGAGCTGCAGAACACCCGTCTCCAGGTGGTTATGTCTCAGGCTGAAGTGATCGCTTCGGCCCTGCTGCATGCCGCACAGGAAATCTTAAGTCCTAAGTCCTGACTCCGAAGTCCTGAGTCCTAAGTCGGCGAAAGGAAGTCTCCTTCAAAGAGCGCCTTGCCTGAGTATGGCAGCCGTTCGGCATTTGCGAATGAAGCTGCTGGTTGGTGCCAAGCCTGCTTTATGCAAGACAGGAAGTCGCAAAGGGCCGGCGAAAAGGGTTAATGCCTGCCTAAGCAAGCAAACACGTTGAAAGGAAGTAGATGGCCAGGTTTAAATTAGCCGTTGACACCGGGGGTACGTTTACCGACTTCTGCCTGCTGCAGGGTAACGGTGAACTGCATGTTTTCAAAGAAGCTTCCAGTCCCGGTGATCCTTCCCGCGCGGTGCTGGCGGGAATCAAAAAAATAACCAGCGAAAAAGGGATTCCTCCGGAAGAGATCGACCTCTTTCTGCACGGTACAACGGTGGCGACAAACGCCGTCTTAGAGCAAAAAGGTGCACGCCTTGCCCTGATTACCACCAAGGGCTTTAGGGATATTATCTTTATAGGGAGGCAAAACCGGCCTCATCTTTACAATTTCCGGCAGCTCAAGCCCCGCCCGCTCGTGCCGCGAAGCCTGGTCTTTGAAGTTAACGAGCGGGTTTTGGCCGACGGTTCGGTTGCAGTAGCTCTCGGGGAAGAGGATGCGGCAACGGTGATTGGAGAGGTTGCGGAAGCCGGGGTGGAATCGGTGGCCGTGTGCCTGCTGCACGCTTATGCGAATCCGGCCCATGAGCTGCTTCTCAAACGGGCTCTTCAGCAAAGACTGCCCGGCCTCTTTGTCACCATTTCTTCGGATATACTGCCTGAGTTCCGCGAGTACGAGAGAACCAGCACGACGGTGCTGAACGCCTTTGTAGGTCCGGTGATGGAAAGGTATCTCAGCAGGCTGGAAAAGGGGCTGAACTCTGCCGGGATCAAAAGCGGGTTGTATCTCATGCAGTCGAGCGGGGGAGTCATTGATCCGGCCGTGGCAAGAGAGCAGAGTGTCCGTACCCTTTTGAGCGGCCCCGCGGGCGGTGTGCTGGCGGGCATCCGCGTGGCGCGGCTCACCGGGTACAAGAACCTTATTACCGCCGATATGGGCGGGACCAGCATGGATATCTGCCTCATCCACAAAGGCAGGCCGCGCCTCATCACGGAGGGGCCGATTGAGGGCTATCCACTGCGCTTGCCGATGCTTGATATCCACACCATAGGTGCCGGAGGGGGCAGCATCGCCTGGATAGACCGTGGGGGCGCCCTGCGGGTGGGTCCGCAGAGCGCCGGCGCATTCCCCGGGCCCGCCTGCTACGATTACGGGGGACAGGAGCCGACGGTGACGGATGCAAGCTTAATCCTGGGCAGGATAAGCCAAGAAGATTTTGCAGGGGGCAGGAGCTTGCGCCCAGAGCTATCGGAACGCTCAATCAGTCAAAAGATTGCAAAACCGCTCGGTCTTTCACTGGAAGAGGCGGCAGAAGGGATAATCAAAGTGGTTAATGCCAACATGGCCCGGGCGATGCGGGTCGTGTCGGTTCAAAAAGGACACGATCCGCGAAATTTCACGTTGATGGCTTTTGGAGGAGCAGGTCCTTTGCACGCTGTTGAATTGGCAAGGGAACTTGGCGTTCCACGGGTACTGGTTCCCCCTTATCCGGGAGTCACGTCGGCATGGGGTATGCTCTCTGCAGATGTTCGCCGTGACTATACTATGACCTTCCGGGCGGATTTGGTTTTGGACGTCATCGACAGAATGAACAGCAGGTTTTTAGAGCTTGAAAGCCGGGGAATTGCTGACCTGCTCGGTAAAGGGTTTCGGGAAGACGAAATCCTTTTGACCAGGTTTGTGGATCTCCGGTACAAGGGGCAGTCTTACGAGTTAAGCCTTCCTGTCCCCGGCACCTTACTGGGCGAAAAAGAACTGGAAGCGATAACCCGGTGCTTTCACCGGCTGCACCGGCAGTACTACGGCTACTGCCGTGAAAACGCGCCGCCGGAGACGGTCGCTTTACGTCTGGCGGCTGCCGGCAGACTCCCGAAAGTGAAACTCCGGCATGCGGCAGGGAAGAAAGAACCGGTTGCTTCAGAGGTAAGGATGGTCTATCTTTCGGGGAAGTTCTTGGAGGTGCCCGTCTATCAAAGACGGGAGATTGCAGCGGGGTGGGAGGTAAAGGGGCCGGCAGTGATTTCTCAGATCGATTCTACCACCTTGCTTTGGCCCGGTGACAGCGCCCGGTGTGACCGGTGGGGAAATATGGTCATCAATGTAAAAGGATGAAAAGGATGAAGGATGAAACCAAGATCGATCCGATTACCCTCGAGGTTTTGAGGAACGCAATCCAGTCGGTTGCGGAGGAGATGGGGGTTACGCTTACGCGTACCGCCTTTTCCCCGAACATCAAAGACCGGCGCGACTGTTCCACTGCCGTATACACACCCGATGGAGCCCTGGTTGCGCAGGCCGAACACATCCCGTTGCATCTCGGCCTGATGCCCACCGTGGTCAGGAAGGTACTGGAGATATTTCCGGCCGACAGGCTTGCACCCGGTGACGCCGTAATCATCAATGATCCATATGTCAGCGGTTCCCACCTGCCGGACATCTGCATCATATCACCGGTTTTTGTAAGGGGCCGCCTGCTGGCCATCGTTGCGAACCTGGCCCACCACGTCGATGTGGGCGGGATGGTGCCGGGCAGCATGTCTACGGCGGCTACGGAGATCTTCCAGGAAGGGGTCAGGATTCCTCCGGTGAAGTTGTGCAGCGGCGGGCGCCTCAACCGGGAACTGCTTGATGTCTTAGCGCATAACGTCCGGACGGCGGAAGAGTTTTACGGCGACATCGAGGCGCAGTTGTCGGCCAACCGGGTGGGTTGCAAAAGACTTCAGGAACTGGCTCAAAAAACGGGGGTCGAGATGCTCGGGGATTACATGCGTGAAGTGATCAACTATGGGGAACGGCGGTTTCTCGCGGCACTGAGGGATGTGCCGGCGGGGAGCTATTGCTTCAGCGACTATCTTGAAGGGGACGGGCTTACCGGCGACCTGCTTAAGATAACGGCGAGCTTAAAGATCAAGGAGCGGGGTATCAGCGTGGACTTTACCGGTACCAGCCCGCAGGCCAAGGGCCCCGTTAACGCCACCAGGGGCGTTGCACTGGCCTGCGTCTATTTTGCCGTCAAGGCGGTCTTGGACCCCGACCTGCCGGCCAGTGACGGAATTGCGCGGCTGGTGGAGGTGGTAACACCAACCGGTACCCTGGTCAACCCTCGTTTCCCGGCACCGGTGGCACACGCGAACATAAACACCGCCCAGCGAATAGCCGACGTGGTGCTCGGAGCCCTGGCGCAGGCCGTCCCGCACAAGGTGACGGCTGCAGGGACGGGAAGCATGAGCAACTTTACGATCGGGGGGAAGGGGATCCGGCAGCGTTATTACTCATATGTGGAAACGTACGGGGGCGGCCAAGGGGCCAAGCGCGGTCAGGATGGGATGGACGGGGTGCACGTAAACATGACCAACACCCTCAACACCCCGGTCGAGGTTATCGAAATGAGCTATCCTCTAATGGTGGAGCGATACGGGCTGGTACCCGACTCCGGCGGACCGGGTGAGTTCAGGGGCGGGACCGGGCTGGTGCGCGAAATCACGGTTTTAGAGGATGCCACAGTCTCCGTGAGCACTGAACGGTGCACCATCACTCCATGGGGCTTGGAAGGCGGCCGCCCGGGGAAAACCGCCCGCTGTCTGCTGAAAGCCCCGGACGGCGGGTGGGCGGAGATGCCGGGGAAATTCACAAGCGCGGTATCCAAGGGTACGGCCATTCTTTTAGAGACGGCCGGCGGAGGCGGGTTCGGGAACCCTTTTTTGAGGCCTCCCGAGGCTGTGCGGCAGGATGTGATCGACGGCCTCGTATCAAGGGATGCGGCGGCCGAGGAATACGGCGTGGTTCTAACCGAGGATTTTCAGGTTGATATCGAAAAGACTTGCGAAAAGCGGGATAAGCACAGAGCCGTGCCCTCCAGCACCCAAAAAAGTAAGGGCTTCCCGCATTATCCTTAGGAGCCCTTACGTAACTTCATAAAAGAATTACTCACATCATCTATCGAATATTATCTGTTGACCTGCTAACCCGGAATTATAGCAGCTAAGAAGCCAAGACCGATCATCGCCCCGACCCCGGCGATCGCCAAGAGGAGGAACCCTACCTCCCAAGCGTCCATTGGGCCTTTTGCCATTATGCCGCTTTCATCCTCCAGAAATCTTCTTAACGACTCCAGCATCAGTTCTCTTCACCTCCTCCCCCTTCCAGTCCGGGTTCATATACGTTCTGTTTTATGAGATCGTATGGGGATTCCCCGTTTTTCGAGAAGCCGCTGCTTGCCTCGACGGGCTCTTAGCTTGTATTCTATCAAAGAATTCCTGAAAAATCTACAGACTGTTGGGCATTTAAGGACAAGTCTTGCCCAAGAAGGAGTTTTATCCTACAATTAGTTTATATGAAAAACAGACCCGTTTCATCAGTCTATGCGAGGGGTCCATAACCATAAACCCAAACCGTGAACCGTGAACCATGAACGGACCCCCCGGCGCTCAGCGTGGCTTTTGAGCTTCGAATAACAAACCTTCCTTAGCCTAAATGAAGTAGCAGCCTCCCAGCCTCAAAGAATCTGCTGAGTGCCGGGTCAGTATAAGGTTGAACTATTCTGAGGGGAGTTGAATTCGTGGATACCAAAGTTTTGCTGTCCGAGAAAGAGTTGCCTACCGCCTGGTACAACATCCAGGCAGACATGCCCAGGCTGCCGAAACCGCCGCTTCATCCGGCCACCGGGCAGCCGGTGGTACCGGAGGATCTAGCCCCCATCTTCCCAATGGGGCTTATCAAACAGGAAGTAGCGCGGGAGCGGTGGGTGAGGATACCGGAAGAGGTTTTGGCAATCTACCGGTTGTGGCGTCCAACCCCCCTGATCAGAGCGCTGCGCTTAGAGAAGGCGCTCGATACCCCGGCACACATTTACTACAAGTATGAGGGAGTAAGCCCGGCCGGGAGCCATAAGCTGAATACGGCGGTACCCCAGGCCTATTACAATAAGCAGGCCGGGATTAAGCGGCTGGCGACGGAGACCGGAGCAGGTCAGTGGGGAAGCGCGCTTGCGATGGCCTGCAACTTCTTTGGGCTTGGCTGCACCGTCTACATGGTAAAGGTCAGTTATCAGCAGAAGCCGTACCGGCGTATCATAATGGAGGTTTTCGGTGCGAGGGTATTGGCGAGCCCGAGTGACCAAACCCGGTCGGGCCGAGCGATCTTAGCGGGCGACCCGGATTCGCCGGGAAGCCTTGGGATTGCCATCAGCGAGGCCGTGGAGGACGCGGCCACCCATACCGATACGAACTATTCGCTCGGGAGTGTGCTCAACCACGTGCTGCTTCACCAGACGGTGGTCGGGCTGGAGAGCAAACTGCAGATGGAGAAGGCGGGAGAGTATCCCGACGTGGTGGTCGGTTGTGTGGGCGGCGGGTCAAACTATGCGGGGTTCTGCTTCCCGTTCTTGCAGGACCGGCTGGCCGGGAAAACGAAAGCCCGCTTTGTTGCCGTTGAACCGACCGCCTGTCCTACGCTGACGCGCGGGCTTCACACGTATGATTTCGGCGATGTGGCAGGTCTCACCCCCCTTCTTTACATGTACACCTTAGGAAAGGACTTTATCCCGCCGGCCATCCACGCCGGAGGACTGAGATACCACGGTGATGCGCCGCTGCTCTGCCAGTTGGTGGCGGACGGCTTCATCGAAGCGAAGGCCTGCGGGCAGCCGGAGGTTTTTGAGGCAGCCATCAGGTTTGCCCGGGCGGAAGCAATAGTACCTGCACCGGAATCGGCGCACGCAATAAAGTGCGTGATCGACGAGGCGCTGCAAGCCCGGGAGGCGGGCGAAGCGCGGATTATTCTTTTCAATCTCAGCGGTCACGGGCACTTCGACCTGTCCGCATATGACGCTTACCTTTCCGGAAAGATCCAGGACTACGCCCTGCCGGAGGAAGAGCTGCAGCGGTCGCTTATGCGGTTGCGCAAGGCGGAGTAGGCGGAGTCTATGTATTTGCGCGGAACGGCACGGGTAAATGAGGCCGGACACTTAGAGATCGGGGGGGTAAGCACAACAACCCTTGCCAGAGAATTCGGCACCCCGCTTTACGTGGTCGACGAAGCCCTTTTCCGCGATAACTGCCGCCGCTACCGCAAGGCCTTCGGTTCCGGTAACCGGGTTGTCTATGCGGGAAAGGCGCTGCTCTGTACCGCTGTTTGCCGGCTAGTGGATGAGGAGGGGCTTTACCTCGATGTTGTCTCCGGGGGGGAGCTTTACACCGCACTGCATGCCGGGTTTCCTCCCGCGCGCATCTATTTCCACGGCAACAACAAGTCGGCGGAAGAGATCCTGCAGGGGCTGGAGGCCGGCGTCGGGAGGTTCGTGGTAGACAGTATTCAGGAACTCGGGCTGCTCGACCGCCTGGCAGGTGAAACGGGAGTTGAAGCGGAGATCCTCCTCCGGCTCACCCCCGGCATAGAGGCACACACCCATGAGTACATCCGCACAGGGCAGATTGATTCCAAGTTCGGTCTGGCGATAGAGACGGGCCAGGCACAGGCCGCCATTCGCCAGGCGCTTGCTTCGCCGCATTTACGGTTAGTGGGACTTCACTGTCACATCGGCTCCCAGATCTTTGAACTCGCGCCCTTTTGTGATGCCGCCCGGGTGCTGGTTAATTTTGCGGCAGGGATCCGGGCTGACAGCGGGTGGACCTTGGAAGAACTCAACTTGGGCGGCGGGCTCGGCATCTACTACGCCAGCGGCGATAACCCGCCTGCGATCGAAGAGTATGCGGCGGCTTTAGTTGAGGCGGTGGAGGAGGCCGCCGCCGCGGCAGGTCTTCCCCTGCCCCGGATAGTGGTTGAGCCCGGCCGTTCCATTGCCGGACCCGCCGGGACCACGCTCTATACCGTGGGAGTGGTCAAAGAGATTCCGGGCGTCCGGATCTATGTAGCCGTGGACGGCGGGATGAACGACAACCCGCGGCCGGCGCTTTATCAGGCGCGGTACGAGGCGGTGATTGCCAACCGGATGAATGAGGAGGCTCGAGCCACCGTCACTATCGCTGGTAAGTGCTGCGAATCGGGGGACATCCTGATCTATAATGCAAGGCTGCCTTACCCTGAACCGGGGGATATAATAGCGGTACCGGCAACCGGCGCTTATAGCTACACCATGTCAATGAACTACAACCGCCTGCCAAGACCCGCAGTGGTGCTTGTCAGAGACGGGCAGGCAGAGGAGGTTGTAGCGCGGGAGGACTATCAAGACCTCGTACGTAACGACAGGATGCCAAAACGCCTATGGAAATAATCACCACCCATCTGATCACCGATTTTGACGGCCTGGCCGCAATGGTTGCGGCGAAAAGGCTTTATCCGGGTGCATCCCTGGTGATGCCGGGTAAGGCGAGCCGCGGCGTCGAGGAGTTTTTGGCGCTGCACAAAGACGTCTTGTCAATCGAAGACGCCAAAAACATTAATCTTAACGAAGTCCGGCGGCTGATCTTAGTTGACACCCGGAACCCGCGGCGGATCGGACTCTTGCGTGCGCTTCTTGAGCGGCCCGACGTAGAAGTGCACATTTACGACCATCATCCCCCCAGCGAAGAGGATGTACGGGGAACACTCGAGGTGGTTGCGCCGGTAGGGGCTGCTGCGACGCTGTTAATAGAAAGAATCAGGGAGGCCGGTATAGAGCTGTCCCCTTTTGAGGCCACGGTATTGGCGCTGGGTATCTATGAGGATACCGGCAGCCTCCTTTATCCTGGCACCACGTGCAGGGATGTTGCTGCTGTCGAATTCCTTCTCTCGAGAGGAGCAGACCTTGCAATAGTGGCAGACTTCTTAGGGCGCCCGCTTACCAAGGAGCAAAAGGAGCTTTTAAAGGAGCTTATTATCAACGCGGAACGGCACCTCATTCACGGTGTAAAGGTCCTGATTACAAGCGCGCGCCTTCCCGATTTTCTTGAAGGCCTGGCGCTGCTGACACACAAGTTAAGTGAAGTTGAGCAGCTCGATGCGGTTTTCAGCGTTGTTGAGATGGGTGACCGGGTATATATGGTAGGGCGTTCAAACACCCCCGGGGTAGATGTGCGCGGGACACTTGTGCATTTCGGCGGTGGCGGGCATCAGGCGGCGGCCTCGGCATCAATAAGAGGGGCAGCGGTTGACCAGGTGGTAAGGAAGCTGGTTGGCATTTTACAGCGGTTCATCCTCGCACCGCTCACGGTGGCCGAAATAATGACCACTCCCGTTAAGACGGTATCGCCGGGCACAAAGATCGTTGAGGCCGGGCAGGTAATCCTCCGTTACGGCCACAGCGGCCTGCCGGTCGTTCGGGACGGGAAGTTGGTCGGGATAATCTCCCGCCGTGACCTTGAAAAAGCGCAGCGCAACAATCTTTCCCACGCGCCGGTCAAAGCGTTCATGAGTAACCGGGTTGTTACCGTGGACCCCTACCTTCCCGTCAGTGAGGCGCAGGCGATGATGATCGAGCACGACATCGGCCGGCTGCCGGTGGTGGAAGGCGGACAGCTTATCGGCATAATCTCGCGCACCGATATCCTGAAAACCCTGCACCGCGACTTCAAGCCCCACTTTCGTCATCTGTATGCACCCGCGCAAACCCAAACAGGACGGCGTAACATCGCCGCGGTCCTCCGGACGGGTCTCACCCCTCCGGTCCTTATGTTTTTGGAGCGTGCCGGGGTTGTGGCCAGAGATTCAGGGGGCGGCGTCTTTCTCGCAGGGGAATCTGTGCGCGACCTGCTCCTGGGACTCCAGCGGCGCGAGGTAACAGTGGTGGTCGAGGGTGACGCAGGGAAAGCGGCGGCGGCCGTGGCTGCGGATTTGGGCATAAGATTCAAATGGAACCCCCGGGTGCAGGCGGCCACGCTTTTCCTCGGGGACGGGGGTATCGGCAAGGTGGTTCAGGCGCGGCCGGAGTACTTCGAATACGCCCTCGGCGTGCAGGTGGAAGATACGTCGCTGCGGCAGGAGCTCTACCGCCGGGATTTCACCGTTAACGCGCTTGCGGTAGACCTCAGCCCGGAGAGGTTCGGCCAGGTTGTCGATTACTTCGGCGGGCGGGACGATCTCCAATACGGTTATATCCGGGTGCTCCACAGCCGGAGTTTTCTCGAGGAGCCGCTGCGGGTGCTGCGGGCGGTGCAGCTCGCCGAGCGGTTTAATTTCCAGATCGAGCGGCAGACCCTTGTACTTTTGCGCGAGGCGGTGCGGGACGGCATCTTAAGCCGCGTTTCACCGGAGCAGTTGTGGCGGGAGGTACGGCCCTGCCTTGATAACGAGAAGGCTTCCCGTTTCCTCGGCCGCTGCGCGGAACTCGGCATCTGGCCGTTCATCTTTCCGGTGGCCAGCCACTGGGAGGTGGAAGCGGTGCTTACCTACCTGCCGCAGGCGATAAAGACCGTTGAATCCTGGGGCATAACCCTCGCCGAACGGTGGCTGTGCTACTTCATTGCTGCGGTTCACTGGACGAATCCCCCGTCTGCCCAGGGACTCTGTGAACGCTATCGTTTCGGGCGGAACACCGCTGCAAAGGTGATGGCCGCGGTTCAAGACTGGCAGGAGGTTTTGGCCAGGCTGACGGTGAGGGAGGCGGTTGCGGCAAGCAGGCTTGCCCACGCGGTGCTGCTGCTCCCGCGGGAAGCCTACCCGTTTTTGCTTGTTCTGCTCAGTGAGGAAGGATACCAGGAGCGCTTCCGCGAAGTGCTTATGGCCATAACGGATAGTAAACCCCAGGTGACGGGTAAGGATATTAAGGAGATGGGGTACCCGCCTGGTCCGCTCTACCGGGAGGTGCTCGACGCGGTCTGGCAGGCAAGGCTGGATGGATTGGTAAGGAGCAAGGAAGAAGAATTGGCGTTCGTCCGGGAGCAATTGGCCCGCCGGGCGGGCAAGGAGAGTGGTGCCGGTGCCTAGTCCGGAAATTATCGCGATAGCGTTCGCTTTTATCGTAGGCATTACCCTGCACGAATTCGCCCATGCCTGGGCGGCAAACGAGTTAGGCGACCCAACGGCGCGGTATGCCGGCCGCCTGACCTTAAACCCGATCGCGCATCTTGACCCGATCGGCACTGTTCTCGTGCCGGCTTTATTAGTGTTAACGGGCAGCCGGTTCATCTTCGGTTGGGCGAAGCCGGTGCCGATAAACCCGTACAACTTCCGGGACAGGCGCCGGGGGATAATCTTAGTTTCGCTTGCAGGCCCCGTCGGCAATCTTGTAATAGCAACGGCGGCTGCGATGCTCTATAGACTGTTAGGTCCGGCGGACCAATCATTGGCGCTGGTCTTGGTATGGATGGTATTTATCAACGTCTTTTTGGCCTTCTTTAATCTGATACCTGTCCCGCCGCTCGACGGGTCCAAGGTGCTTGCCGGGCTCCTCCCGGGTCGGCAGGAGTGGCTGATCTACCTCGAAAAGTACGGGATGATCATCCTCCTGCTTTTGATATTTACCGGGTTGGTCGGCCGCCTGGTGGAGTTTGTAGTTCTGCCGCTGGCCTATTTCCTGTTAGGATAAATGGTGCAAAGCGCAACGTTTTCTTGGAGGTGGAGATCTGTTGAGGATTCTTAGCGGCATGCGTCCTACGGGGCGCCTGCATTTGGGGCACTTGAGCGTATTGGAGAACTGGATGCGGTTACAGGAAGAGAACGAATGCTTCTTTTTTATCGCAGACTGGCATGCCCTTACGACGGAGTACGAAGAGCCGCGGGAGATCAAGGGTTTTACTTACGAAATGGCCGCCGACTGGTTAGCTGTGGGTATCGATCCGGAAAAAAGCGTTGTTTTTGTCCAGTCGCAGGTGCCGCGGCATGCCGAACTGCACCTGATCTTTTCGATGTTCACGCCGCTCTCCTGGCTCGAGCGGGTGCCGACTTACAAGGACCAGGTGCGGAAATTAGCAGAATTGGGGAAGGATATTACCACTTACGGGTTTTTGGGCTACCCGCTTTTGCAGGCCGCGGATATTTTGATATACTTGGCGGAAGGGGTGCCGGTGGGCGAGGACCAACTCCCGCACGTGGAACTTTGCCGGGAGGTGGCCCGGCGGTTCAACTTCCTCTATGCGCCCGTCTTTCCGGAGCCGCAGGGGATCCTGGCCGAGATCAAGCTGGTTCCGGGTATCGACGGGCAGAAGATGAGCAAGAGCTACCATAACGAGATCCCGTTGGCGGCCCCTGTGGACGAAATCCGGCGGCTTACCAACCTGATGATCACCGACCCGGCCCGGATCCGCAAGAACGATCCCGGGCACCCGGAGGTGTGTACGGTCTTCAAATATTACCAGATATTCAGCCCGGAAGGTGTTGCCGGGGTTGAGGCCGAGTGCCGGGCGGGGAGAATCGGTTGCGTGGCTTGCAAAAAACGGCTGGCGGGGATACTTGACGGAGTGATATCACCGATACGCGAGCGGCGGGCCGCGCTTACGGCCCGGAAGGGGTATGTGGAAGAGGTGCTCCGGTCAGGGAGCAAGAAGGCGCAGCGGGTGGCGGCGGCCACGTTGGAGAAGGTGCGGGCGGCGCTTGGACTTTAATCAGGAGGAGTGTTTTACGTACTTTATTAGGTGAAGTTGGTGCTATACTCCTTGTGGTTCTTAATCGCTGTTGCTGTGGCGGCTCTGGCGGGGGTACTGGTCGCTTTCAGCCGGTTGACCCTGCGGGTTGAATACAAGCGGCAGGGGAGTGACGACCGCTTGCTTATCGAAGTTGTTGCTCTCTGGGGGCTGTTACGGTACGGTTTAACCGTACCGGGGCTCGAGATGGAACAGGGTGCTGCCGGCGTAAGGATTGAGGCAACTGACGGGGAAGGTTTAAATGCAAGGGGATACTTTGCCGGGTTGTCAGTGGTATGCCGCTTGGTGCAACGGCTCAGCGCTTTCTGTTTGAGGTACCGGCAGGCGATGGACTATCTGTGGCGCCGGTCGCGGGTGACATCTTTCGAGTGGCACACCACATTAGGTACCGGTGAAGCGGCGACCACGGGGGTAGTCTGCGGGTGGCTGTGGGGCGTCAAGGGTTTTGCCCTGGGGCAGATTAACCCGCTGCGCCGGACTCCCGGCAGCATCAGCGTGGACCCGGACTTCAGGTCGCCCACATTCGCAACATCAGTAAATCTGACGGCGGTTGTACAGTTAAGGCATCTTTTGACGGCCAGCCGCCGTTTTTTCGCTGCTTTAAAAGGAAGTAAAAACGAAGGCGGCTCAAGCCGTCCACATGGCAAGAAAAGATAAGGCCGAAAGAGGTGACAGATTGAAGATCGACAGTTATCGTTTTGGGGAGATAATCATTAGCGGGAAGAGACATACCGGAGACGTGATAGTCCTGCCGGAGCGTGTGCTGTCGTGGTGGCGGAAGACGGGTCACGCCGTTGAGCTGGCGGATCTCAAGGCGGTGATTGACGCCGGCCCCGAAATCCTGATCATCGGGACAGGCGCATACGGCGCGATGCGCGTGCTCCCCGAGGTGAACGATTTCTTTTCGTCAAAAGGCATACCGGTCATTGTCCTGCTCTCTTCGGCGGCGTGCGAGAAGTACAACGAGCTCTGTGAAACGCAACGAACTGCCCTGGCGATCCATCTCACCTGTTAGAACGAACACAAAGTTGTCACGTCCAAAAGGGCTTGTTTCCTTTGAAAATGGGTCTTGAGTCTCGAGTCGCGCGTCTTGAGTCCGCACGAGAAAGCCCCCTTAGACAAACACCACGCCTGTCCACGGTGGCAGGCAGGTGTTTTCATTGCTGGGGGCGCTGACAAATCGTCATGCAAGACGCTTGTAAAGTCAGCGAAAGGATGAGGGCGCCACGTTCTTGACCCCTCGTGAAAGACAAGGATGGATAGCCTGTTTTCCAAATGCCTTCCAAATCAACCCGCCTTGTAAAGACTGGTACTTGAATTATCAAAACTGTCTCAAGAAAACCGCGTTGACACCCGAACAAATAGAAGAGATATCGGTGTGCAACTGCCAGGGACCCCCCCTCGTCCGAGTCCCAAAAATGCTTAGCGGAGCGAGAATGGATGCTTGGGGTGATCAGTTTTGTATAGCAAAGATGAACGACGCGAGCTGATCAAGGAGTTTGTGGCCGAAGGCAGGGAGCTTCTTGATGACATAGAGCCGCAGATCATCGCGCTGGAAAAGGAAGTGGCTGCCTCAGGAAGGATTGACCAGGACAGCCTGAACGCCATCTTCCGCCTATTTCACTCTCTGAAGGGAGCGGCTTCATTTTTTGACCTGCAAAATATCATCGGGGTGACCCACGAGGCCGAAACGCTGCTTGATTTATTCCGGAAGGGAAAGGCGGTGGTGGCTTCCGAACACGTGGACCTGCTCTGCCGTACCACAGACGTTGTCAGAGGTGCGCTGGAGAAGGTGGAGCAAGAGTTTACCGACAAAGATTTTGAAGAGACCGCTCAATCGATCGTGAACGACCTGAAACGGGTCATAGAATCGATTTCGGTGCAACAGGCTCCTGCCGAGGCGGGTGAGCCTGCGCCACCGGGCCGAACGGCCCCGGCCGGTGAAACAAAAGGTTTTCACGGGTCCGGTTGCAGGACTGGCGATGAAGAACTAAACTCTGTCGTTACACCGGAGACGGTAAGGTGTTTCACCGAAGAGGCCATGGCTCTTTGTGACGAGGCCGAAGCCGCGCTTCTATCGCTTGAAAAAGAACCGGGGAACTTAGAGCACGCGGGACAGGCGTTTCGCGCCCTGCACAGCCTGAAAGGGAACGCCGGTTTTATGGGTTATGGGGAACTCGAAGAGATCAGCCATCATGCAAAAACCGTGCTCGACGCTATAAGGGGAGGGCAAAAGGACGCCGACTCCGTCGTCATCTCCTTCTTGCTGATCGCGGTGGATTCTTTGCGTGACGGAATCCGCCAGGTGAGCAACGGGGTGACGGTAGATATCGCCGGCAAGGAAGAACTGGTAAGGCGCCTCGATCTTTTGGGCGGCGAAGCTGTTGATGATTCAGGCCAAGTAACGGATGAAGAGTTTTGCGCCGCTAAGGAATCGGCGGAGTTCGGGCAAGACAGAGGAGATGACGCCGCGACCGGTAAGCCGGACGGCGGAAGATACGATGAACAGGCTGGAAAAGAGAGTGTGTCGGCGCAACAAAAGGTACAACAGGCTGATATGAGAAAAAAGCAGGCGTCGTTTTCGGGAAGGCAGCAGGTCATCCGGATAGACCTCAACAAATTAGACGCGCTGCTCGACCTGGTCGGTGAACTGGTCATCGCCGAAGCGATGGTAGCACATAACCCGGATCTGGCCGGACTCCAGCTCGAGCGGTTTGAAAAAGCGGTGCTGCAGCTTGATAAGATCACGAGGGACATCCAGGAGGTCGCCATGTCGATGCGGATGATCCCGCTGGCCGGCACTTTCCGGAAGATGGTGCGTTTGGTGCGCGACCTCGCCCATAAGGCGGGTAAGAAGGTGGACCTGCAGATCATCGGTGAAGAGACCGAGGTCGATAAAACCATCATCGAACAGATCTCCGACCCACTGGTGCATCTTGTCCGCAACGCGGTGGATCACGGCATCGAGACCCCCGAAGAGCGGTTGGCCGGCGGCAAACCCGAGACCGGAAAAATAACGATCGAGGCGAAGCATTCTGTCGGCGAGGTCTGGATCATCGTGGCCGATGACGGCAGGGGGCTTGACCGGGAGAAAATCCTGCGCAAGGCGGTAGAGAAAGGCCTTCTTAGCGAGGACCGGGAACTGAAAGATGAAGAGGCTTGGCGTTTGATCTTCGAGCCCGGTTTTTCTACTGCGGATCAGGTATCGAGCGTCTCTGGCAGGGGTGTGGGGATGGACGTGGTGAAACGGAACATTGAAAAGCTGCGGGGGAAAGTGGACGTCCAGAGCAGGCTTGGGTTCGGCACGGTCTTCACCATCCGCATCCCCCTGACCCTCGCGATCATTGAAGGCATGGTGGTTAGAGTGGGGCACAACCGTTACAGCATCCCGATCAGTTCGATCAAGAAATCGATTCAGCCGCGGGCGGACGAGATCACCCGCACCCCGGACGGCATGGAGGTCGTCCGGGTATGCGAGGAGCTTCTCCCGGTGATCCGGCTGCACGAACTCTATCGCGTGGAGCCGGATTATGAGCATTTGACCGAAGGAATTCTGATCATAGTAGAAAACGGCGAGCAGAAGTACTGCCTTTTCGTGGACGAGTTGGTCGGCCAGCAGCAGATCGTTATCAAAGGGCTCTCTACGTATCTCGGCCATGTCAAGGGTGTCTCGGGGTGCGCCATCTTAGGCGACGGCGACATCAGCCTGATCTTAGACGTGGCGGATCTCTTTGGTTCTGCACAGAGTATGTTAGGCCAGGTGCATTAAGGTTTTTTGGAAAGGGGTGAGTTTGGTGGACTTGCAGGAGAACTTGAATCCCGCGGCTTTTTTGGAAGAGGAGGAGGACGAAGACACCCAGGAGGACAAGTATTTGACCTTCCTCCTGGGCGAAGAAGAATACGGCGTCGAGATCAGGTACGTGGTGGAAATCATTGGGTTGCAGAGGATCACTGCGGTTCCGGATATGCCGCCTTATGTTAAAGGGGTGATCAACCTCCGGGGAAAGGTGATCCCGGTGATGGACGTCCGGTTGCGCTTCGGGATGGCGGAGCGTTTCTATGACGACCGGACATGCATAGTGGTGGTCAATGTTGCCGAGCAGACGGTAGGGCTGATTGTTGACCGGGTTTCTGAGGTCCTGAACATACCAAAGAGCGAGATTGAGCCGCCGGCGGCGGTGCGAAAGGGTGCGAGCAGCCGCTTCGTCCAGGGGATGGGGAAAGTCGGCGAAGAGGTCAAGATCCTGCTGAACGCTGACAGGGTGCTTTTTGATGAGGGGGTCTGGTAGGTGGATACATTTGGCCATATTCAAGGAATAAAGGGGGTTCAGGTGATGTCAAAGAACCTTAGACTGGAAACCAAGATCATCCTCTCGCTTTCTGCGGTTGTCGTGATCACCTTGGCGATCGGCATGGCGGGACTTACCGGCTTGAGCTTGGTCGGGGCGGCCGTCTTCGCGGTGGCGTCTGCACTGTTGGCGGGAGTCTGGCTTAGTCGAGGTATTTCGGCTGTAATCAACGCCCAACTGGCTGAGGCGCGGCGATTGGTTAAGGCCGTGAAGCGCGGGAAACTCGACGCCCGCGGTGACGCGCAAAAAGTTGGCTTCGAGTTCAGCGAAATTGTCGAAGAGACGAACGAGATTCTCGACACGGTGGTAAGCTATATCGATGTGCTGCCTGTACCCGTGATGATGCTTGACAGGGATTTCACCATTCAGTACATCAGCCGGGCGGGGCTTGACCTGCTCGGCTTGCCTGCGCAGCAGGTGATCGGCACCAAGTGCTACAACCACTTCAAGACCGCCGACTGCAACACGGCGAACTGCGCCTGTGCGATGGCTATGGGGCAAGGGGAGAAGGTCACGCGGGAGACCACTGCCTGGCTGCGGGGGCTGGAGCTTGAAATTTCCTGCACCGGTATCCCCGTCAAAGACGCTGATGGGAAGGTTACCGGCGCGATAGGGTTTGTGGAAGACAAAACGGAGGTCAAGCGGGTCCAACGGGTGATGGAGAAGCGGGCTGCTTATCAGGAGCAGGAAGTGCTAAAGTTGGCCGTCAATCTCGATAGGTTAGCGAGGGGAGACTTAAATCTTGAGACAACAGTTGCTCCTACCGACGAAGACACAAGGGCGATCGGTGAGAGTTTCGCTCAGATCAACAATTCTCTGGCTGAGACGGTCGGATACATTAAGCTGATGTTAGACGAGGTTAACGGGCTGGCTGCGGCGGTGGTAGAGGGCAGGCTCGACACCCGGGCAGATTCTTCCAAGCACAGCGGCGAGTACGGCGCGGTTATTGAGGGTGTCAACAGGGTCCTTGATGCTGTCACCGGTCCCATTAACGAAGCCGCTGCGTGCCTGAAGGAGATGGCCGAAGGCAAGTTGGATGTGGCCATGATCGGGGCCTACGAGGGTGACCACGCCATCATTAAGGAGGCGCTGAACGCCACTCTCGATGCCATCAATGAAATCCTGGGTCAGGTTATCATTACCATTGACCAAGTGGCTTCCAGCAGCGAACAGGTTTCCGACGCGAGTCAGGTGCTGGCGCAGGGTGCTTCCGAGTCCGCAGCATCGATCCAGGAGGTCAATGCCTCGCTGCAGCAGATCTCGGCACAGACGAAGCAGAACGCGGAAAACTCTGCTCAGGCCAACCAGTTAGCCCTTCAGGCGCGAGCAAGTGCCGAAAGGGGTAGCGAGCAGATGGCGGAGATGGTCAGAGCGATGAACGATATCAGCGAATCTGCCACTGATATTGCCAAGATTATCAAGGCGATCGACGAGATCGCCTTCCAGACCAACCTGTTGGCCTTAAACGCAGCGGTGGAGGCAGCGCGGGCCGGTAAACACGGCAAGGGCTTTGCCGTAGTGGCGGAGGAAGTGAGGAACCTTGCCGAGCGTAGTGCCAGGGCCGCCCGGGAGACGGCGGAAATGATCGAGGGCTCGATCAAGAAGACCGAAGCCGGAACGAGGATTGTCGAGGGGACTTCGCAAGCGTTGGAGGAGATCGTGCTGGGCGTTACCAAGGTCACCGATCTGATTGGGGAGATCGCCGCGGCCTCAAAGGAGCAGGCGCTGGCCGTTGACCAGATTCACCAGGGCCTCGACCAGGTAAGCCAGGTCATCCAGCAGAACACGGCGAGTTCCGAGGAGTCGGCTGCGGCCAGCGAGGAACTCTCCGCCCAGGCGCAGCAACTGAGACAGATGGTGGCTAAGTTCAGGCTACGGGATACCCGGGCTGAGGGCCAAACCTGGCAGACCGCACCCGGATGCCCGCTTGGGGCCCGTGAAGCGGCGGCAGCTTTCGCCGAGGGCGTTCCGGCGAAGGATGCGAAAAGGCCGCCGGAGGTCATCCCGCTAGACGACGCAGAATTCGGCAGGTTTTAGCTGGATTTAAAAGACAGGGGGCGCGGGGGAAGCCGACAGTATGCTTCTTTCTGCGCCCTTTGGTTCGTAGGGGTACCGTGGGGACACTGCGCTGGATGCAATTAAGCATTAAATCCTGGCGGCTCATTAAAGACCTTTATGCACTGTAAGCGCGGCCGAGTGCTTGACCGGGCTGCTTTCGGGCGGTAACCTAGAGGCACATGTGGTTCGGCCCAGCGGAGCCGACCTCGACGCGAACGTGCTATATGCGAAAAGCGTTCCGCTAAAGCTGCCCGAGGAGGCGGACGCATAAAGAGTTGTATATTTACCGGCAGGCACGGCTATCTTAATTGGTGGGACTACACACATGGTACTTTTTCTCCAATTCTTCGTGCGAGGTGGGCCCGTTGGAACATCCTATTGAGGGCTTGATGAAAACGGCGATGGAAAACATCCGGGGAATCGTCGATGTCAACACGGTGATTGGGGATCCGGTGGAAACCCCGGACGGGACGGTGATAATTCCGGTTTCGCGGGTGGCCTGCGGTTTCGCTGCGGGTGGCAGCGCCTTCTCTGGCGAGCGGGTGCAGTCGGGCGGAGAAGGGCCTTTTGGGGGAGGGAGCGGTGCCGGGGTCTCAGTTCAGCCCGTGGGATTCCTCGTGGTAAAGGGAGAGAACATACGGCTCCTGCCGGTGGAAGGGAACCACTTAGCGGAGCGGATAGTAGACCTGGCTCCACAAGTTATCGAGAAGATCGAGCAGATGAGGCAGCGGAAGTTGAACCGGTAGCATAGCGCATAGTTTCGCCGGTATTTCGCAAGTATCAAGGGTCTTTCGTAAATGGGAAGGCCCTTATTATTTTCGGGGTTTGCCCGTACCTTTCAGTCGTCGGCGGTACTGCTACCTTGTCCGCCTATTTTTGTGTTGGAAACCTTCTATTCCACGCGCGCCAAAATACTCTTTTTATAGATTTCTTGAAAGGGGTGGATATAGGGTGGTCAACCTGTTATGGCTCCTTCTGATGCTTTCCGGTATTATAGCGGCCATGGTCAACGGAAGGGTCGAGGCGGTGACAACGGCGATCCTTGAAGGCGCGAAGGTTGCCGTAGAGACCTCCTTTGGCTTGATCGCCATCATCACTTTTTGGCTCGGGGTGATGCGGGTTGCCGAAGCAGCGGGGCTGGTACAGATCTTAAGTAAGCTGGTACGGCCGGTGCTGCGACTTTTGTTTCCGGGCTTGCCGCCGACACACGCGGCGATGGGGGCGATCGTCTTGAACCTGAGCGCCAACATCTTGGGTCTTGGCAATGCGGCAACACCGGCAGGCCTCTTGGCGATGCGGGAAATGCAGAAGTCAAACCCTTATCCCGACAAAGCCACCCCAGAGATGTGCACCTTCCTGGCGCTTAACACGGCCTGTATTACTGTGGTTCCCACTACAGTGATCGGGATTAGGGCATTATTCGGGTCAAGTGAGCCGGCGGCTATTATCGGCACGACGGTCTTAGCCACCGCCTGCGGGATGGCGGTGGCCGTTTGCGCCGATTTGCTGCTTCGCCGGGTTTACGGGCGGAGGTAGTCTGATTTTGCACCTCGCAAAGGTGGCTTGGGCACCGGCCATCTGCTTTGCTCATAGGGCAAGTGATGGTGTCTGTTTCGTGCGGCTCTTTGGCGCAATAGGAGGTCGGCTATGGAGGGCCTGATTGTCTCGGCGGCGAACTGGGTGATCCCGGCTTTGGTCTTGATCGTGCTGGTTAGCGGTTTTTGCCGTCGCGTTCCGGTATATGAGACCTTTATTACCGGGGCACAGGAAGGGTTCGAGGTGGCCATAAAGACCATCCCCTATCTCGTTGCAATGCTCGTGGCGATCAGTGTCTTTCGTGCCTCCGGCGCCATGGATGGCATGGTACATCTAATGCAGCCCCTTCTGTTTCCCCTCGGGGTCCCGCCGGAGGTGCTTCCCCATGCGGTGATGCGACCGCTGTCGGGCGGCGCGGCGCTCGGGATCGCCACCGATATCATCCGTATCCACGGGCCCGACAGCGTGATCGGGCGGCTGGTCTCCACGATGCAAGGAACGAGTGACACGACTTTTTATGTGCTGTCGGTTTACTTTGGGGCCATAGGAGTGACACGCTACAGGTATGCTCCGGTAAGCGGTCTTCTGGCTGATATAACCACTTTTTTGGCCTCCGTGGCGATTGTCCAGCGGGTGTTTGGCTAATCTTCTCCAGGTTAGCGTGGTAATGTTGTCAAAAGAATCGTCACTCCTTGGCATCGAGAAAAGGCGTTAGGAAGATAGGAGTTGTAGAGGATCAATACGCTCAACTTCTGCGATTAAATCGAAATGTTTGTCGGCGGTGACAATTTTGCGCACCCCGTTATTCAACATTACTGCCGCGTGTACCAAATCTCGCGGGTGAACGCCGCAGCCGCCGTATTTTTCAGCCAATCTAAGCATCGTCCTTACCTCATCCTTGCCGATCGCTAAGGTCTTTACGCCAATGGTCTCCAAGTCACGGCATACCGCCACCGCTGTTTCCCATCGTGATTCAAGGCCGTACCGGTAGATGACTTCCTGAAAGACCTCTGTATCTACCAAGGGAACGCCAAAATCGCGTTGAAAGGCCCCATCGGCGATCCTCAGCAGGATATGGGAGCAGGCTGCTTTGTAAGGGTGGTCACCGCCCCGGGCATACATGATTATGTTGGTGTCAATGAAGTACGCTTCCCCCTTCACGTACGATGCCCCCGTTCCAAGACACGCTCTAATTCGTCCCACTCTATAACTGCTTCTTTGGCAGCAGTCAGCCGCCGCGCTGCTTGCATCCTGGCCGTTTTATCAGGCTTGCTTTCTTCGGCAAGCGCCCTGTCCACGGCGTCACGAATAAACTGGCCTATAGAAATCTTCATCTGCCGTGCTTGCTCTTCCACCAGCTTGTAACTTTCCGGGTCAAATAGAACCATAACCTTCTTAGTCAAGCCCATTTGTTCTTCCCTCCGAATCTTATATATTGATATATATATATAGCATGTTTTAGTCTTGAGGTCAAATGGGCATAAGGGTCTTGACTTCCGAAGAAGCTGAACTAAAAGCTTTTTGCAAAAGGCAGCCTGTCCCCTGTATAATATTTCGAGGGTGACCGGTTTTTGGTTGAGGAAAGGCTTCACAAGCTGCTGGCCCGGGCGGGTGTGGCCTCGCGGCGGTCTGTAGAAGCGATGGTGCGGGCGGGCAGGATAAAGGTTAACGGGCGCACCGTAACCGCGCCCGGGGTAAAGATCGACCCCGAGCGGGATGAAGTGCAGGTTGACGGTAAAACGGTCTATTTAAAAAAGCTCCTTCAGAGAAAGCCGCTTTACTTAGCCTTTTACAAGCCAGCGGGCGTTGTAACGACACTTTCCGACCCCCAGGGCCGCCCCAAGGTGGCCGACTTCCTGCGGGGGGTTCCGGAGCGGGTTTTTCCGGTGGGACGGCTTGATTATGACAGCGAAGGGCTGCTCCTGCTTACCAATGACGGGGAACTTGCCTACCGTTTAATGCATCCGCGGTATAAGATTCCCAAGACATATGCGGTCTGGGTTGCCGGCCAAGTGGGCAGCGAGGCGCTGAGACGGCTAAGGGAGGGCGTACTGCTTGATGACGGTCCCGCGCAGCCGGCGGTGGTCCGCTTGCTCCGGCGCCTGCGGGGCCAAACGCTCTTGGAGGTTACCATCACCGAAGGCCGCAAGCGGCAGGTAAGGCGGATGTGCGATGCCGTCGGGCACCCGGTATTAAGCCTGAAAAGGCTGGGGGTCGGGGTACTGACGTTAAAAGGGTTGAAGCCGGGAGGGCTCAGGGAATTGGCGGATTGGGAAGTGAAGCAGTTAAAGCGACAAGTGGGGTTAGACAAGGAGAAATAGCAGGATTTTGATGGTAAAGGTCGAACTGTTTGTATAATCCTGGGTTGGGAGGGGAGTCTCCTTGGTAAAAAGTCTGGTTGGGAATGAGTTGGCTGAAAGGGAGATCCAGGCGCGGGTGCGGCTTGATTTTCGGGGGGTTGGCAGACCGGGCCGGCTTCTTTTCGGCGGCAAGACCACCGAGAAGGCGGCGGAGGATGCAAGGGAGCAACACGCGGCGTTATTCCGGAACGTGCCGCTTCAGGGTATAAAGATTGAGGACATCAACATGGCGCAAGAGGTCTATACGGTCCTTGACGAGGCAACGGGGTCGGAGGTGGCGTATGCTCCTTTGGAGCTGAAGGTGGCGGCCGAAGGAGTGGACGACTTGGTGCGACTGATCTTTCGCGAAGAGTTCCGGAAGCTTGAGATTATTGAACCGGAAAAGACGGTCTTAGGAAGATACGAGATAGAAAGACTCTTTTTCCGCATCGGTGAGGAGTTGAGACGGTACCGCCAAGCCTTGGAGCGGCGGTACGAAGGGAGGTAACATAAAGAAGGGAGTGGGCAACCGATTCGGGTTTACGGAATAAGAGGCGCAATAACGGTCGATAGAAACACGCCTGAAGATATTATGGAGGCCACAAAAAAACTGCTGTTGGCGATAGTAGAGGAAAATGAGGTCGACACCGGCGACATCGCCAGCATCTTCTTTACCCTGACCGCCGATCTCAATGCCCAGTTTCCGGCGCTGGCTGCCCGGGAGCTTGGTTGGCGTCATGTCCCGCTGCTGTGCGCGCGCGAGATCAGCGTCCCGGGTGCGATGGCTAAGGTCATCAGGGTGCTCGTGCACGTAAACACAGAGAAGTCCCAGCAAGAGCTGAAGCATATCTACCTTGGCGATGCCGTATCCTTGCGGGAGGACCTCAGCGAAGGCGCAGGAGGAAGTTAGATGAGGCGCCTGGCGGTTTCCAAGCTGACTCCCGGAATGAGGGTGGGACGAAACGTCTACGGGAAGGACGGGCAGATCTGGCTTGCGAAGGGTGTGCTGCTAACCGGGCGCTACATTGAGCGGTTGAGAGAGCTTCGGGTTCCGGTGATTTACGTTGACGACGGCTTTGTTCAGGACGCGGAGGTTAAAGACATAATCAGTGAAGAAACAAGACAGCAGGCCGTTCAGCAGATGAAGGCGCTACTTTTAGAGGCCGAGACTCCGAAAGCAACGGTGATAAACCCACCGGTCGGTATATACAGGACGGTCGAAAAGATAGTACAGCAGGTACTGGCCAATAAAGGCGTACTGTACAACCTTATGGACATCCGGGCGGAAGACGAGTACCTTTTCTACCATTCGGTCAATGTATGTCTCCTCGCGACCATGGCCGGGGCGACACTGGGCTGGGGTAGAGAGCAGTTGGAAGAGCTTGCATTAGGTGCGCTCCTGCATGACATCGGCAAGGTCCGGGTGCCGGCGAACATCCTAAGAAAACCCGGGTCCTTAACCAAGAGAGAGTTTGAGGAAGTGAAAAAACATACCGTTTACGGTTATGAAATGCTTCAAAACCTTCAAAACGCCAGGAAGATCGCCCGTTCGCATCATGAACGCCTGAACGGGCAAGGGTACCCAGACGGGCTGCAAAACGATATTCCGGCGGATGTCCAGCTCACCGGTATGGCAGACATTTACGACGCACTGACGGCCGACCGCATCTATCGCGAGGCGTACCAGCCTTTCGAGGCATACGAGATGCTGGCGGGGACGGGGGACTTCTGGTTTGATTACCGGCTAATCCTTGCCTTCCTGTCTAACATAGCGGCCTTTCCTGCGGGGAGTGTGGTTCGCTTGGTGTCCGGTGCGGTTGCAGTGGTGCTTGAGACCCGGCCCGGACTGTCGCTGCACCCCCGCGTGCGTGTCATTGTGGAGCCGACGGGTGAGAGACCCGTTTCGTCTGCTGAATTTTGGTGTCACGAGGCGGGCGTGGGGGTGCTACGTACCCTGACCCATGAAGAGATAAAGGCGCTCGGCCTGATATAATGCGTTATTGCCTTAAATAGACCCGGTAGTCTATTTCTGGAAAAATGTTGTGCCTTTTCTCCATCTCCTCGATCCAGCCGTCTTCAAGCCGGTTTTCAGTGATCTGGCGGTAGATACCGATAAAGTTGCGCATATGGGTCTTGAAACGGCGTACTGCGTACTCCACCACGGTGCCGGTGGCCATGATGAAAGGCCAGTCGCTGGCCTGGGCGAGAAGCAGTTCGCGCGCCGCCTGATTCAGTGCCCGCTGGAGCATCCCGGAACTTTCGGGAAAGCGGCGAACAAGATCGACCATCCGGTCGGCGGCCCAGTGCAGGTGCCGGTAAATCCAATCGTTGGCCCCGCAGACCCAGACCTCGTGGTAACCTTTGTCACCCCAACTGGAGGCAGAGGGTGTAAGCACCTGGTTACAGGGAAAACGCTGCAGGTAATCGGCGGGCGTGATGAGTTCGATGATGTCCTGGTCAAAGGAAATTTTTCTGATGAGAAACTCCAACCACTGGGGTCCCTCGAACCACCAGTGCCCGAAAAGCTCTGCGTCATACGGAGCAACTATCAGCGGCGGCCTGTCCATGTACCGGCAAAGATAACGGATCTGGTGCTCCCGGTTGAACATAAAGTTGCCTGCATGGATGGCCGCTTTGTTTGTAGCCCACTGGGGGACGTAAGGCTCCTTATGGTTTGTTTTTCCGGTGATGCGGTAGTATTTGAAACCGGTATGGAGCCTGATCCCGTCCGGGTGGATATACTCTCTGATATAGTCAAAATCCAAGTCGTAACCGATGTCCCGGTAGTACTCACGGTAGTCGAAATCGCCGGGATACCCTTCTTTGGCGCTCCAAACCTGTTTTGACGATTCGACGTCCCGGCCGAAGGCGGCGACGCCAGTAGGACAAAACACGGGTGCAAAGATGCCGAACTTAGGTCTGTGCGAGCCGAAAAGGACGCCGTGCGTGTCCAAAAAGAAGTACTTTATGCCGAATTTCTTCAGGAACCGGTCGATTCCGGGGGCGTAAGCGCATTCCGGCAGCCAGAAACCGGCCGGATTATGCCCGAACTGTTTCCGGTAAAGGTTGACGGCAACCTCGATCTGGGCGTGTACCGCTGCCGGGTTTAGATACAGGAGCGGCAGGTAGCCGTGCGTGGCCGTACAGGTTATTATTTCCAGGGCCCCGGCCTCCTGAAAGTTCTTAAAGGCATTGACTATGTTACCGCCGTAAGCGTAAAGTGTATCGCGGACCCGGTGAAACCGGTCCCGGTACATCCGTGCCGGGCTGAAAAACGGCGTGTGTACGGGGCGCTCCAGCTCTTTCT
>DTYU01000052.1 GCA_012961725.1 Desulfotomaculum sp. | reverse complement strand
GGGCGCCTTGCCGGCCAGCAGTTCGTCTGCGAAGCGGACAAGCGCGTTCCAGGCCGCCTGCAAGCGGCAAAACCACGCGTTTAACTCGTCGAACCCGGTTTTCGGCTCATAATGCACGATCAGTTCCGCTAAATCGGTGTGGCAATCCCGCTCAAACAGTGAATTGACCAGGGTGCGCAGCGGCTGGGGATGCGGATGGTATTCGGCCGTCTCGATGTGCCGGCCGACAAAGATCGAGCGGTCGAAGATTTCCCGGATCTGCACAGAGACTCCTGCTTCCCGGGAGACTTCGCGGATAAGGTTACGGAGGGTTGCCGGGTGCATAAGGCGCAGGTCAAAGACATCCAGCTCCGGCCGCTCCTGCGCAGGGTTATCTTGAAAATACGAGATAACGTAGGGAATCATATAATCCGGCGGCGGTTGCGCCACCCAAAAGTCTTGCCACTCATACGCAAAGCACCCCAACCAGTCGGCGATGATCAGGCTGCCGTCCGCGGCCTGATCAGCCACCTGGGCCAACAGGTCAACCAGCTCCCGGTCGCGGCAGTGCGAAAGCGTGCCGTAGTTGGCTAAGTAGATATGGTATGGCGGCTCGCCGGCCACGGGGAGACCGCGCCGGAAATCGGCCTGTTCAAAACGCACCCCGGACTCCCGTCCGAAGATTTGTCCGGCCTGCGCCAGCAGTCCGGGATTGATGTCGATACCCGTATAAACCTCGACCAACTCGCGCGGTATTACCCTCGCCTTTCTGCCGTAAGGCTTGGCCGCATCAGTCAGCAGCTCATACCCGTCGCCGCTGCCGCATCCCAAATCACAGATACGAATTCTCGTTTGTCGCTTTAGCAACCGCACCAGATACGGCTGCAGGTGCCGGCGAGTAAGTTCATCCTCCCAGAAGCGCCGCACGTTATCATACTTGCCCCGTAATCCGGGGGGTTTTTGGTAGAGGCCGCACGCCTGGACCTGGTCATATGCCCTGTTTATCCCCATCGCGTTAAAACCTGCCTTCCGCAAGCCGGTTGGCGGTTTCTACCGCCGCGAAGGCGTCCTTGCAGTGTGCATCCGCCCCGATCTCCCGGGCAAACTCCGGTGAGGTGGGTGCACCGCCGATCAGCACCTTCACCCGGGAACGCAGTTGCCGTCTCTTTAGCTCCTCAATGGTGTGCCCCATGTACCGCATGGTGGTATCCAGCAGCGCCGACAGTCCTACAAAGTCGGCGCCTTCCCGCTCAATGGCGTCAGCGATGCGGCAGGCCGGCACGTTGACGCCTAAATCAACTAACTGGAAGCCTGCACCCTTGAGCATGATCCCGACGATGTTCTTCCCGATGTCATGCTGGTCCTTTTCCACCGTAGCCAGGATGAATTTGCCCTTCGGTTTCAGGTTTGCCGCCGCGGTGAGATGCGGCGCCAAGATCTCCATCGCCACACCGACCGCCTCGGCAGAAGCAAGCATGTCGGGGATATAGTACTCGCCCTGCTCAAACTTTCGGCCCACAATCTCCATCCCGCCGCTTATGGCCTCGACAAGGATCCTCCCGGCCGCTATCCCCTGCGCCAGGCTCTTGCGCACCAACTCCTCGACGCCGGGCGTGCCGGAGAGGTCGTCTTCCAGCCCTTCGTCGTCCTGGTTTCGCCTCCCCTGGACGATATTTTCCTTAATCGCTTCAATGAGTTTATCCGGTGTATGCAGAAGTTGCTCCCCCCTGACGTAAACGTTCCAATAGCCCCGGTACCTCCCGGAAAATCCGCTCCCTGATCTCTGCCGGTAACGGCTTTGCCGGCAAAGAGTCGATCCTTTCCAGTTCTTCCTTCACCCGGAGCAGGGTGGTATCGGCCGATGAATCACCTTCGAAGGGATAGGCGATAAAAAGTTCACCGGCGTGCAGCTTCCTTCTCGTATACCTGGCAAAGAGGCGGATGCTGCTCGCCATGACCTTCCTGATGACCGCGAGGCTGCGGTCTACGGCCTCGTCATTCACCTGCGGCTCCTGGCAGATCATTTTTACCAAGCCGATATGCAAGTTATCTAATATGGCCTGTTCCAAAGAGAAGGTCTGTGTTTCTTCTAAGAGTCCGAAGGCGTAATGGATGAGGTGCGCCCCGCTGTGGGCCATAAACAGATGGGACAGCGTCTTCTCCACGGTGCTTTGGATGCCGGGCACCTTGGCGTCCGCCACCCCTGCCGTTGAATAACACGGCAGGCCGTAAAACCGGGCCATCTGTACACAGTCTATGTTATACTGGTTGAATTCAGGGGCGCCGTACATGTCGTGCAGGTTATCCATGCGGGCGCGAACCGGCACGCTGCCGTAAATGACCGGTGCACCCTCCGCGGCCAACTGGCTGAGGACCACGGCGCTCAAGATCTCGGCGTTGATCTGGCTCACCATGCCCAGCTCCTCAATCGGGGCCGTGGAACCGCCCTGCGGACTGGAGGAGATCACCACGGGGATGCGCCGACGGCAGAAACGGAGCAGTCTTTCCGTTGCTTCACTCACCAATTCAAGCGGGCTTTTAACGACGCAAGTAATAAAGGAGATCACAGGGTTTTCCTGTAGCGCCTGGCGGCCGCCGGCGACGATTTCAGCCATGTGCAGCACATGGTCGAGCTGCTCGACGTCGGTAAGTCCGGCCATGACATGCTTGGAGGTGTTATCCAGGCAAGCGAAAAACTTATTCACGTCCTTATTCTGCTCCGTGATCTCTTCGTCCTGGATGTTTATCGGCCGGATGAAAAAGTCGAGGTGTTCCAAGTTTTCGGCCAAGTGCGCTGCACGGCATAGGTCAGCCACCGTGCCCCGCTTTTTCTTGAAAGTTGGGAATATGCCTTCACGCGCAGGGTCATCCTTACATACCCACGTACTGGTCTCGAGGTCGAGAATAAAGTTGCTCTCCGAACCGCTGCCGAAGTGGATACAAGGGTCGCGCCCGTCAAGCAGAAGCGCATGGGCGGGATCGCGCGCGCCCAGCCGGACAACCTGCGGTGCCGTGCTCAAGGCCCTCTCCACCATCCCCCGGGGAATGCTCACGGCCCAAAGACCGGGTGTCGCGGTGCGTTTGACGCGCGCGCCTCCCCGGTTGAAGAGCCCGGCGGCTTCTTCGTGGCCTACTAAAACCCCGGGATCCTCTAAGATAAGCATGCTGGCGGCGTGTACCCTTCTTATCTGCTCCTCTGTGAGCCGCGCGTAAGGCTTGACCCTTAATCCATCTCGCATTGCATCAACCTCTCGCCAACAGACTTCTGCTTCCGTTAACAGGTGACGGCAGTTATCCTTCCCGAAATGGAACAGTTCGTTACCGTTTATTTCTTTTTCTCGTTAATGACCCGCGCTAAATCGCTGATCGTCTTGATGCCCAGCTCATCGGCATCGGCCTTACGCATCATGATGGTGTAGGTGTTGTCAAACCGGGCGTAGTCCAGCCAGACCAAATCGTGTTTCGCCAGGTCTTCTTCCTTCACTTTGGTGAAACACTCCCCGGAATCAGTAATCGCTTCCTCATGGCCGAGGTGCGTGAGCCAAGCGGTTCCCGTATACTCCCAGTAGAGATCGATTTCGCCCGTTTCGAGCGCTTTGCGCGCCACGTCGGTCCCGGCAAGCCCGGTCTTATCCACGGCCTCATAACCGGCGTCGGCCAGCACCTGCAGCGTCATCGCCCCCAGGATCAGTTGCTCGGTGAACTCCTTTGAGCCGACGATAATCTTTCCTTTGGTCGCCGCCGGGGCCTCGTCCTCGATCAGTCCCTGCTCCAGCAGCCACTGCCGGGCTACTTCTTTCGGATCCTTGGCATCGATATCCACCTCCGCATTGAGGCTGATCATCGTATCGGTATCCAAAAGCGGACCGATCTTGCCCAGGATCTCCTCCAGTTCCGGGTATTTGTCCATGACCTCTTTTCGCACTACCGGCGCCGGGTTGTACACCGGGAAGAACTGCTTATCATCCTCTAAGTTGACCAGGTTGAAGGCGGCGATCCGGCCGTCGGTGGCAAACCCCATGGCCGCAGCCACCTTCTTGTCCTTTAAGGCGCCGTATGTGATTCCCAGATCCATTACCTGGACCTCTTCAAACTCAAACCCATACCTCTTTTGCAGTTCCGGCAGCCCGTCAGGGCGCACCGAGAATTCGTGGTCCGTGGCGAAGGTCCACTTATCAATAGGACCCGAAGGAGCCGCAGCCTCCTCCTCACCGCAGCCCACGGCGGCGCCAATGAGCAAGGCAAGGCCCACCACCAGCGCTACCCAGTACCGGGTACGGAATCTTCTCATGCCTAATACCTCCTTATGCATATTCTGGGGAAGGATAACTGCCGCCCAAAGCCTACAGGGTACGCATCAACCTCCCTTCCACCAGACCAAGCAGGTGGTCAAACAGGATCGCGAGCAGGGCGCTAAGGATACATCCGGTAAGCAGCATTGGCGGCCTCTGCACAGCGATGCCGGTAACGATCAGGTGTCCAAAACCCCCGGCCCCAACGAAGGTGGCCAATGTGGCCGTACCGACGTTGACCACTACCGCTGTCCTGATCCCGGCCATAATAACGGGATAGGCCAGCGGCAGCTCGATTCGCGTTAGGATGCGACTGGGGGGCATGCCCATTCCCGCCGCTGCCTCCAGCAGGCCCGGGGGTATGCTCTTGATGCCGGCGTAAGTGTTGCGCAGGATCGGGAGCAGCGAATAAAGCCAGAGAGCAAAGACAGCGGTGTTGAAGCCCAGGCCCAAAACGGTGAAAAAAAGGGCGATAACCGCGATACTGGGTATTGTTTGGGCGATGTTGACTACGTTTTCCGCAATGCTGCCGACTACACGCATCCGCGGCCGGCTGATCAGGATCCCCAGCGGGATAGCAGTAGCCATCGCCGCCACCGAAGAGATCAGCACCATGCTCACGTGCTGTACGGCGAGCAGACCTATCTGTTCATAAGTCAGCACCCGCGCGGCCATGGCCCCCCCTGGATGCTCAACGAAGTAGACGGCGGTGGCCAGGCCCCCTCCCACAAAGAGGAGCGGGGGCAGCCATGCTCTCCACCAGATGAAACTAAGCC
>DTYU01000051.1 GCA_012961725.1 Desulfotomaculum sp. | reverse complement strand
GGCGGAGCCCATTTTAGGCAAGTCCGGCCTCATTGCAACACTCGCCCGGGCCGACGGGCTCGTACGCCTGCCGGTCGATGCGACGGGCGCGGAAGCCGGCGAGCTGGTTGATCTTTTTCTTATCTAGCCCACTGAACGCAACGACTCAACGCAGAATGCAAATTGGCACCTCAAACGGCAGGGTTCAGATAAAAGACGATGAGTACGAAACGGGAGATTTTTCTTACAGAAAGACCGCTTGATGAAGCACAGGCGGGGTACCTCGAGTTTTTGAGGCGGCTGGGCGCGCTCGACCCAGGTCCCGCAAAGAACGTCCCGGTAAAAGAATCCTGCGGCCTGGTTACTGCGGCACCGGTCTTTGCGGCACTGTCGCACCCGCATTTTCATGCGGCGGCAATGGACGGGTTTGCCGTCCGGGCGCGCGGCACCTTCGGCGCAACCGAGCAGAACCCGCTTCGCCTGCGGGTCGGGGAGGAAGCAGTACCGGTCGATACCGGCGATGTGCTCCCCGAGGGCTGTGATGCCGTAATTATGGTCGAAGACACTCATGAAATCCAGCCTGGTGTAATAGAGATAACCGCGGCGGTCTTCCCGTACCAGCATGTCCGGATGATGGGGGAGGACGTGGTGGCGACCGAGATGCTGCTGCCGGCGAATCACCTCATCCGCCCGGTTGATGTGGGAGCGATGATCGCCGGGGGCGTTGTCACCGTGCCTGTTCACCCGCAGCCGAAGGTGGCGATTATCCCGACAGGGGCTGAGCTGGTGGAGCCGGGCACCCATCTAAGACCGGGAGATATCATCGAGTTCAACACCCCGATGCTTGGCGAAATGGTTCATCAGTGGGGCGGGATCCCGGTGCGTTACGGGATTGTTCCGGACGACTTAACCGCGCTTAAGCAGGAGATCATGCGCGCGGCCGCCGAGTGCGACATAGTGATTTCGAACGCCGGCGTATCAGCGGGGCGGGAGGATTTCACTGCAGCGGCGGTCAGGGAGTGCGGGAGCATCTTCATCCACGGCGTGGCGATCAAACCCGGAAAGCCTGTAGTTCTTGGGGAAGTGGAAAAAAAGCCGTTCTTGGGGATTCCGGGATACCCCGTCTCCGCAGTGCTGAACATAGAACTTTTTGCTAAACCGGTAATATTCGCGAAGCAAGGCCGTACCGCTCCGGAGCGCGAGAGAATAAACGCCGTGCTTTCCAGGCGCGTGGTTTCACCTGCCGGGGTGGACGAGTTCGTCCGTGTTAAGCTCGGCCGGATCGGCGAAAAAACTGTGGCCACACCGCTCGGGCGGGGAGCGGGCATGCTGCTCACCCTCGTCAGGGCGGACGGGATCCTGCGGGTGCCCCGCTTTTCCGAGGGGTTTGAGGCCGGCAGCGTTGTAACGGTGGAACTCCTCCGCACGCGGCGGGAGATCGAGGAAACGGTCGTGGTCATCGGCAGCCACGACCTCGCACTCGATATCATTGCGAACTTCCTGCGCCTGAAATTCCCCGAAGCCGCGCTCTCTTCCGCGCACGTGGGCAGCCTGGGCGGGCTCCTGGCGCTAAAACGCGGCGAGGCGCACCTTGCGGGGACGCACCTCTTGGACGAGGAAACCGGTGAATATAACATCCCGTATATACACCGCTACCTTGAAGGCGTACCGGTAGTGCTGGTGAACCTTTCTTACCGCCAGCAGGGCTTCATTGTCGCCCCCGGCAATCCGAAGGGGATAAGCGGCTTTGCCGATCTGATCCGGGAGGACGTGCTGTTTATCAACCGGCAGCGCGGTGCAGGCACGAGGGTGCTGCTTGATTATCACCTGCGGCGGCTCGGGCTTGACCCGCAGCGTGTTGCGGGGTACCAGCGGGAGGAGTACACCCACTTAGCGGTGGCCGCAGCGGTGGCCGGCGGTACGGCAGACGTCGGGCTGGGGATCAAGGCGGCGGCGGCGGCGCTCGGCCTGGAGTTTGTACCGGTGGCGGAAGAACGGTACGACCTCTGTATCTTGAAACGGTACTGGGAAGGGAAAACGGGTGATCGGCTGAGGGCTGTGCTCCATGACGCGGAATTTCAAGCTGCGGTGCTTGCCCGTGGCGGATACGACCTCCGCGACTGCGGGCGGCTGGTTTATGAACACGGATGAGGGCGGGAGGAGAGATTGATGCCTGAGCTTAGCCGCATAGAAGCTGATGGGAAGGCACGAATGGTGGAGGTGGCAAAAAAGCCAGAAACCTTGCGCGAGGCAGTGGCCCGCGGCGCTCTGCGTGTACGGCCGGAGACGCTGCAGCTTGTGGCGTCAGGCGGGTTGCCGAAAGGAGACGTACTAACCGTCGCCCGGATCGCCGGAATCATAGCCGCCAAAGAGACGCCGCGCCTGATACCGCTCTGCCACCCGGTTAGTATCACCGGCGCGGAGGTCGATCTCCAGTTGAATGAAAAAAGGAGCCGGATTGAGATCACAGCGAGGGTAAAAGCGGTTGGCAGGACCGGTGTAGAGATGGAGGCGATGACTGCAGTGGCCGCAGCAGCGCTCACCCTTTATGACATGGTCAAAGCGGTGGACAGGGACGCGTTAGTTGAGGAGATCGGCCTCGAATATAAGAGCGGCGGCAAGAGCGGGGTTTTTCAGCGCGACAACAGTCGCAACCCGTAAGATTTATGTGCACAAAGGTTGCGAATTAGAGATTTCAAGAAGAAAAAGCAAGGGAGTTTAAGGCAAACAAATTTACATTTTAATATTTCAATTGCCGTCAAGGGGGATAGACATGACACAAAAATCTTCAGGGGGCGCGGAAAAGACATCTTTTTCGGAGGAACGGATAGCCGCATACGCAACGATAATTGGCAAAGAGGAGTTAGAAGAACTGTTCCAACTCGGCGAGTTGGTACGCGCCACCAAGGTTCAGCAGATTAACTCCGCGCGCCGCGGCGGGGGAGTCGCCGAGATGCTCCGCTCGCTCATCCCCTTCGAGCGGGGCTTGGGACTTGATGTAAGCTGGGAGGTCATCTCGGCTGGGCCAGAGTTCTTTACGTATACTAAAACCCTGCACAACTTTCTCCAAGGAAAGCCTAAAGTACCGGATCTGGTCGGTACGAAGATTTACTGGGATACAAACCGCCGCAACTACGGCCTGATCCGTAAGGACGCAGATGTTCTGTTTATTCACGACCCTCAACCAGCGGGACTCATCAAGTTTGCTTCCACGGAGGAACTTCAGCACCAGAGGTGGATATGGCGCTGTCATATCCACCTCTCGCACGAGTACCACTTCGTGCTCGATTTCATGCGCACCCTTATTGAGGATTACGACTTAGCCATCTTTTCCACGGGCAAGTTCTTGCCGCCATGGGACGTGAGAACCACGATAATGCTTCCCTATATCGACCCGCTATCGGAAAAAAACAGAGAGCTGCCGCCGGAGCAGGTACCTGAGATCTGCTGGGAACACGGGCTGGATGACTTAGAGAAGAAACCGCTTATTACGCTGGTCTCGCGTTTCGATCCGTTCAAGGGCCAGGAGTATGCCATTGAGGCATTCAAGTTGGTCCGCAAAGAGGTACCGTGCCAGCTTCTGATGGTCGGCGGTACGGCCGGCGATGATCCGGAAAATGAAGCCATCTTCGCACAGTTACAGGAACGGGTGAAAGACCTGCCCGACGCGCACTTGCTGAACCTGCCGCCGGATAGTCATGTTGAGATAAATGCTTTTCAGCGTGCCGCGAGCATCATACTTCAGCCGTCGCTCAAAGAGGGGTTTGGCTTAACGGTCAGCGAAGGCATGTGGAAGGAAAAACCGGTTATCGGCGGCGATATCGGTGGCATCCCGGGCCAGATTACGGACGGTTATAACGGGTTCCTGGTATCTCCCAGCGAAAAAGGGATAGAGGAGATGGCGCAGCGAATAAAATACCTGCTTCTTAACCCGTACTTCGCCACTGAAATGGGAAAACGGGGCAAGGAAGCCGTTAAGGAACGTTTTCTGATTACCCGCGGGGTGAGAGATGAGTTAAGACTGATAAAGAATCTGCGTAAGACAATAATTTAGTATGGTGTCCCCGTAATTTTCCGTAGATCTTATAAGTGTTCTCGGCCTCTTGGCGGTTTCTACTTTCGAAGGAGGAAGGTGAATTATTGCGGGAGGGCAAGGTTCAGTTGATACCTCTTGGCGGACTTGGCGAGATAGGCAAGAATTCGCTTGCAGTACGCTACGGGGACGATATCATAGTGATAGACTGCGGGCTTATGTTTCCGGAAGAAGAAATGTTAGGTATCGACGTGGTGATACCGGATGTAAGCTACCTGGTTGAAAATAAAAATCTCGTACGGGCGATTGTTTTGACCCATGGCCATGAGGATCACATCGGTGCGCTGCCCTATGTGCTGCCGGAACTAAATGTTCCGGTTTACGGCACCCGGTTGACGCTCGGTCTGTTAGAGGGGAAGCTTGAGGAACATTTATCCGGTTACGCGGCCGACCTGCGGGTTGTGCGTCCGCGGGAGAGCGTGGAGATCGGACAGTTTAAGGTTGAGTTTATCCGTGTCTCCCACAGTATTCCGGATGCTGTTGCGGTTGCGCTGCACACCCCCATCGGAGTGATTTTGCATTCTGGTGACTTTAAGGTGGACCATACCCCGGTGGACGGCGAAACCATTGATTTTCACCGGCTGGCGCAGTTGGGCGAAAGGGGCGTGCTTGTCCTTATGTCCGACAGCACAAACGTGGAGCGCCCGGGATACACCATGTCGGAGCGGGTGGTCGGAGAGACTTTCGAGGAGACCTTCAGGAGTTCGCGCAACCGGATCATCATTGCCACTTTTGCCACGAACATTCACCGCATCCGGCAGGCGATCCTGGCAGCCCGGCGCTACAACAGAAAGGTTGCATTGGCAGGCCGGAGCATGGTAAACGTGGTGAACATCGCCCAGAAGTTAGGGTACCTTGATATCCCGGCAGGTATACTGGTGGAGCTTGAGGAAGCAAAGCGGCTGCCGCGGCACCAGGTGGTCATCCTCACCACGGGAAGCCAGGGCGAGCCGATGTCGGCCCTGACGAGAATGGCGATGGCCGACCACAAATTAGTGGAAATCATACCAGGCGATACGATCATCATTTCGGCGGTGCCGATACCCGGCAATGAGAAGTTGGTGGCGCGGGTCATCGACCAGTTGTTCAAAAAGGGAGCGGAGGTTCTTTATGAAGCAGTCTCCGGGTTTCATGTTTCCGGACACCCGAGCCAGGAAGAACTGAAGCTGATGCTCAACCTCACACGACCGAAGTTTTTCATCCCCATCCACGGGGAATACCGGATGCTGATAAAGCATGCGGAGCTTGCGCGTGAGCTGGGGATAAAGCCCGAGAATATCTTCGTAACGGAGAACGGCCAGATAGTTGAGCTTAACAAGAAAGGCGGCCGCTTCGCGGGACGGGTGACCGCGGGACGCGTGCTTGTCGACGGCTTAGGGGTCGGCGACGTCGGGAATATTGTATTAAGAGACAGAAGGCAGCTTGCGAAGGACGGCATCCTGATCGTGGTTTTAACGATGGATCAGGAGTCCGGGCAAGTTGTCGCGGGACCGGAGATCATTTCGCGCGGTTTTGTGTTTGTACGCGAGGCGGAGCAACTTCTTGAGGAAGCCAAGGAGCAGGTGAAAAACACGTTGGAGAAGTGCGGCGGGCGGGGAACAACAGAATGGACCGGCATCAAGGCGGAGGTGCGCGAGATTCTCAGCCGGTTCCTTTATGAGCGGACCAGGCGCCGGCCGATGATTCTGCCCATAATAATGGAGGTGTAATTTGTGGGCGGGGAGAGGAAACCCGGTCTGAAAGCACGGCTGAAACTGCGCGGCGGTCTTATCCTTGCCGCGATTATTTTAGGCATCATCGATTTTGTGTACTATTGGCTGCCGCGGGTGCTGCCCTTTCACCGCCGTAAGAGACAGGCGGGCCGGATGATCTTTAAGGTGCGTGATTAATCTTCTATGATCGAGAAAGATTTCGTTCAATCCGTCTTAGAATAAAGCACCCCGGTTTCCCGGGGCGCCCTGTTAGTCCGGTATGATTTCAGTCTGGTTTGACCGGCTCTCCGTTGCCTTTGGAATCACCACCTCAAGCACACCGTCTTTGAACGAGGCCCTGGCCTTTTCCCGCTCTACCGCTGCGGGAAGCGCCACCGTACGTGAAAAGCTGCCATAGGCCCGTTCACTGCGGTAGTAGTTCTTTCCCTTAACCTCTTCTTCACGCTTCGTCTCTCCGCGGATGGTAACCTCTTCATCCGTTACGAGAACCTTAACGTTCTTTTTCTCTACGCCGGGAAGATCCACTTGGACTACCACGTTGTTGTCCTTCTCGAAAACGTCAACCGCCGGGAGCCACGCTCCCATCTGCTCCTCCTTAAAGAGTTTAGGGAACTTGCCGAGCATTTTTTCCATCGACTCGCGCATTTCCCGAAGTTCACGCCACGGATCCCATGGTAACAGGTACGGCATCAGCAACACCTCCCTGAAAAAATTATACTTGTTTCGCCGGTCGCAGCCATAAGTTGCTCTGATAGATACTGTACAATATTTCACCAAAGAGTCAAGTCATTTAGAAAAATTTTCTTTAGTAAAGTTAAAGCAGTCCCGCACTGGTGAGCTGTTTGTGAGCAAACTCACGGGCGGCTTTTTGCTCGTTTTCTGTCAACTCCTTGAGACGCATCAAGTCTGGGGTAAGCCTGGCGACGAAAATTCCAGTACCGTTTTTTTCCACTACGAGGTAGAGGCAGTCCTTCCCGCTTATCTCAAAGGCGTAGTCACCTTTGCGTATGGCGAAGACCGGGATGGCATCCCGGTTACAATTAAAGTATTCGACCGCTTCTTTGATAGTGGCCTTCATTTGTAAGCCTCCTTGTTATCCTGATTTACCGGGTCATACATATATCGGTGCGAAGAGCTTGGAGCAAATCCCATTATAGATTTTAACCGTTCATATTCTTCCTGTCACCAGGAAAACTCGATTTATATCCAAAATAGAAAAGGCGGAATGACCGCCTTTTCTACTCCTTAATTGCCGGTATACTTACCAGCGAGACTTGGACTGGAAGCAATCCTTGCAGTAGACTGGCCTGTCGCTGCTCGGACGAAACGGTACATCCGCCACGTTACCGCAACTCGCGCAGACGGCCTGGAACATTTCACGAGGCCGCCGCCCGCTGCTGCTGTTGCGCTTCCGGGCCGCCCGGCAAGCAGGGCAGCGTACGGGCTCGTTTTCAAAGCCCTTGGCCGCATAGAACTCTTGCTCGCCGGCGGAGAACACAAAAATCTCCCCGCAATCGCGGCAGGTCAGGCTCTTGTCCTGGTACATCGCTTAAAACCTCCTTCTCTTAAAGCATTATTCCCTACCTAGGTGGCTTAAGAGCGGAGGTTTCAGCGTCAGATCTGAACTTGCCCGTTCCAAAAGCCATCTTCATCCGTGAGGGTTACGGATATGTTACCACATTCAAAGCGGATAAACAAGTAAGCACTGAAAATGATTGTATTGTTTATCCGTAGTTGTGCGTTCCTTTGACCACCTTGACATTTAGTTTGTTCGTTATCTT
>DTYU01000050.1 GCA_012961725.1 Desulfotomaculum sp. | reverse complement strand
TTCCCATAATCAATCATCGGGATAATAATTTAGTATGGTGTCCCTGTAATTTCACTGTAATTTCATAGACTCTTGGCGTCTTGGCGGTTGATTTGTTTTCGAGGAAGGTGTTTAAGCCGTGGTGGGTATTGTTGTCGGCAGTGACTCCGACCTGCCGGTGATCCGGGGTGCGGTTGAGGCGCTCACGCATTTTGGCATTCCCCACGAGTTGGAGATCGCTTCCGCTCACCGGGTGCCGGAGCGGGTTCACGAGTACGGCCGCACCGCCGTCCAACGGGGGTTGAAGGTGGTTATCGCCGCCGCGGGCGCCGCGGCGCACCTCCCCGGGGTAATCGCGGCGCTGACCCCTTTGCCGGTCATTGGTGTGCCTATTGCTGCAGGCACGCTCGGCGGCCTGGACGCGCTTCTTTCTATTGCCCAGATGCCCAAAGGCGTACCGGTGGCCACCGTTGCCGTAAACGGGGCCTTTAATGCCGGCGTCTTGGCGGCCCAGATCATCGGTGCCGGCGACCCTGCGGTACAGGAAAAGGTGGCGGCTTACAAGGATGCGCTGGGCCGGGAGGTCGCTGCCAAGGCCGGGCGCTTGAAGGCCGCCGGCGTAGAGGAGTATCTCAAGTCTAAGGAGCAGGTTTAACAGGTCAGGTTCCAGCATTTGGGAGCCAGGAGACAGAAGATGGAAGACATGAGAGTATAGAGAAGGAATTCGCGCTAGGCCGAGTTCGTGCAAACTAAATTCTGAATTCTAACTCCTGATTTCCAAATTTATGTTCTGAGTCCTGAATTCTGACAGTTTGACTTTCGCCGGGGGATACTGTTGTGATTTCGCGCTATACGTTACCGGAGATGGGACAGGTCTGGTCAGAGGAGAACCGCTTCCGTAAGTGGCTCGAAGTCGAGATTGCCGCCTGCGAGGCGTGGGCGGAATTGGGCGTTATCCCCCGGGAGGCCTTACTGGAGATAAAAGCGAAAGCCGATTTCGATGTCCAGCGCATCAAGGAGATCGAGCGGGTCACACGCCACGATGTTATCGCCTTTTTGACCTGCGTTGAGGAGAACGTGGGTGAGGCGGCCCGGTTCATCCACCTCGGCATGACCTCCTCGGATGTAGTGGATACCGCTTTAAGCCTTCTGATGAAGGAGGCGGGGGAGAAGCTCTTAGAACGCCTGGAACGGCTCCGGGAAGTGCTCGTGAGACTGGCCTTAGAGCACCGGGAAACCCTGATGATCGGCCGGACGCACGGAATCCACGCCGAACCGACCACCTTCGGACTGAAGATGCTTCTGTGGACGGCGGAGACTGAACGGAATATCGAGCGCCTCGGGCGGGCCGTCGAACGGGTGAGTGTGGGGAAGATCTCCGGCGCGGTCGGGACGTACGCCAACCTCGATCCGCGGGTGGAGGCACTGACGTGCGCGCGGTTGGGGCTGAGGCCCGCACGGGTTTCCACGCAGGTGCTGCAGCGCGACCGACACGCTGAATATCTCACTACAGTCGCCATCACCGGCTGCTCAATAGAGAAGTTTGCCATTGAGATCCGAGGGCTGCAGCGGACGGAGATCCGGGAGGTCGAGGAGCCGTTCAGGCCCGGTCAGAAAGGGTCTTCGGCGATGCCCCACAAGCGCAATCCCATCATCGCGGAGCGTCTGAGCGGTCTGGCCCGCATCCTCCGGGGTAACGCCATTGCGGCGATGGAAAACGTGGCCCTATGGCACGAGCGTGACATCTCCCACTCTTCGGTTGAACGTGTGATAATTCCTGACAGCACGATCCTTCTCGATTACATGCTTTTCAAGCTCACCGAACTCTTAGAAGGGCTGAACGTTTATCCGGAAAACATGCGGCGGAACCTCGAACGCGCCAAGGGGCTCGTGTTCTCCCAGCGGGTACTCTTGGCTTTGGTCGAAAAGGGATTGAGCAGGGAGGATGCCTACCTGCTGGTACAGCGGAACGCGATGGAGTCCTGGCAAACCGAGAGGCCGCTCAAGGAACTCCTCGGGGCGGACCCGCAGGTTACGAAGGTGCTTCCGGCGCAGGAATTAGACGGTATCTTTGACTACGGCTATTTCCTGCAGTATGTTGATGAGGTATACCGCCGTTTTGGACTGCAAAAATTCTGAGATGTGGAGACTGGTGAAAAGATGGATAGGGACCGTTTCCGGCGCGACCGTAGCGGTGTAACCGAAGCCTGCGCAAAGGCGTGGTAGATGCTTTCTGGAGAGGAAAACGATGCATACGGATAAGCCCCGTGAGGCTTGCGGCATCTTCGGTGTCTGCGCACCGGGAGCGGATGTGGCACGTCTTGCCTATTACGGCCTCTATGCGCTGCAGCACCGCGGCCAGGAAAGTGCCGGGATTGCCGCGGCGGACGGCCGGCAGATTGTGCTTCACAGAGAGATGGGGCTGGTGGCGGAGGTCTTTTCGGAGGAGCGCCTGACAGAACTTACGGGATACCTTGCAATCGGGCACGTACGGTACTCCACCACCGGTGCAAGCCATCCGGTGAACGCGCAGCCGCTCGTTTTCTACTGCGGCGAGGGGATGCTGGGGCTTGCGCACAACGGCAACCTTTCCAACGGTTATTCGCTCCGCCGGGAACTGCTGAGTTCCGGCGCAGTATTCCAGAGCACAACGGACAGCGAGGTGCTTATCAACCTTATCGCACGGCTGAACGGCGAGCACAACCTGCCGGGAGCCATCCGGCAGTGCATGGCAAAGGCGGAAGGCGCCTATGCGGTGGTTTTGCTTACAGAGGATAGGATTTATGCGGTGCGTGACCCTTATGGCTTCCGGCCTTTGTGTGTAGGGCGGCTGACCTCGGGTTGGGTTGTGGCCTCGGAGTCCTGTGCCCTCGACGCGGTGGGCGCAAAGTTTATCCGGGACGTGGCCCCTGGTGAAATCTTGGAGGTTTCCCCTGAAGGACTGCGAACGCATTCCGTGGTGACTGTGGAGCACCGGGCACATTGCGTTTTCGAGTACATTTACTTTGCCAGACCGGACAGTACTCTCGACGGGTTCAACGTCGGCCGGGTGCGCCGGGAGATGGGGCGGCAGCTTGCCCGGGAGTATTGTCCGGCGGCCGATATCGTGGTGCCGGTGCCCGACTCCGGTATAGCTGCGGCCAGGGGCTTTGCCGAAGCGTCTGGTCTGCGTTTTGAAGAGGGGCTGATGAAAAACCGGTATGTCGGCCGGACTTTCATCCAGCCTTCGCAGCGGCTGCGGGATGCAGGAGTTCGGTTGAAGCTCAACCCCGTGCGCGAGGCCGTGGCCGGGAAGAGGGTGGTGCTGGTTGACGACTCGGTGGTGCGGGGAACCACGAGCTGCAAAATAGTAAGAATGCTGCGGGACGCTGGGGCGCGGAAGGTTTACTACTGTCTCAGTTCGCCGCCGATTGTACGCTCCTGCTATTACGGCATCGATACCACGAACGATAAGGAGCTTATTGCGGCTCAGAAGAGCGTGCCGGAGATCTGCCAGTATATGGGGGCTGACGGGCTGCATTATCTGAGCATCGAGGGGCTGCTGCGGGTCTTCGGGGAGAAGGCGCAGGATCTCTGTGTTGCCTGTTTCACGGGGAATTACCCGGTGCCGGTGAAAGACACGGGGGTAGGAAAATTTGGGCTCGGCAGGCCCCGCGCCCTGGAGGTGGTAGGTTGAAAATGGGCACCGGGCAAAAAAAGGGGACGGGCGGCCTTTTTAAAGGACAGAGCCTGAACTATGCCCGGGCCGGTGTGGATATCGATGCCGCGAACAGGGCGGTTTCCCTCATGAAAGAGATCATCCGCCGCACCTATCGCCCGGAAGTGCTGACGGATATAGGCGGTTTTGGGGGGTTGTGCGCCCTGCCGGCCGGGTACCGGGAGCCGGTGCTGGTCGCCGGTACGGACGGGGTCGGTACGAAACTGCGGGTGGCCTTCATGTGCGGTAAGCACGATTCGGTCGGAATAGACGCCGTGGCGATGTGTGTAAACGATATCCTGACTTCGGGGACGGAGCCGCTTTTCTTTTTGGACTACTTGGCGGTAGGGAGGCTTAACCCCGAGCGGGTGGCGACCATCGTCGGCGGGGTTGCCCGGGGGTGCGAACTGGCGGGATGCGCGCTCATCGGCGGGGAGACGGCGGAGATGCCCGGTTTTTACGAGCCGGACGAGTATGATATTGCCGGCTTTGCCGTGGGGGTTGTCGAACGGAGCCGGATTGTAGACGGGCGGAAGATCGCGCCCGGGGACGCCGTAATCGGCCTTCCTTCCTCCGGTCTGCATTCCAACGGGTTCAGCCTCGCGCGGAAGGTCTTTTTTGAGGTTATGGGGGCGACGGTCGACACCTTCGAGCCGTCCCTTGGACGGACGGTGGGGGAGGAGCTGTTGGAACCCACCCGGATCTATGTCAAAACGGTACTGGCGCTCTTGGCGCGGTTTGAGATACGGGGGATGGCGCACATCACCGGCGGAGGCCTGACGGAAAACATAGTCCGGGTGCTGCCGCGGGGATTGGGAGCGGTGCTCGAGCCTGGACGGTGGCCGGTACCCCAGGTCTTTCGGCTCATCCAGGAGCACGGCGGGGTGGCGGAGGCAGAGATGTTCCGGACCTTTAACATGGGCATCGGTTACGTCCTCATTGTGCCGTCAGCGACAGCAGCAGCCCTTCTGGAGGCGCTCGGGGCGGAGGGTGAAAAGGCTTACCTGATCGGTTGGATTGAAAGCGGTATAGAAGGGGTGGTTTACCAGCGGCTCCCCGAATTTGCTTGATTGGCGGGGGCAGTGCTTGCCGGAGACGGCCTCGTCAGGCTTTTAATAACCTTGAACTTTGAACCTTGAACTTCGAACTGATAAGGAGGCGAGTGGGTTGAAAAGGAGGGCACTGATCAGTGTCTCGGACAAGACCGGCGTGGTCGAGTTTGCCCAGGGGCTCGCGAAGCTCGGGTGGGAGATAGTTTCCACCGGCGGTACGTTCAAAACCATCAAGAACGCCGGCGTCGAGGCGATTTACGTCTCGGAGGTTACCGGGTTTCCGGAGATCTTGGGCGGCCGGGTAAAAACGCTTCACCCCAAGATCCACGGGGGGATACTGGCCCTGCGGACAGAGGAGCACCTGAAGGAACTCCAGCAGCAGGGGATAACGCCCGTCGACTTGGTGGCGGTGAACCTCTATCCGTTCCGCCAGACGGTGAGCCGTGAGGGGGTCACGCTGGCGGAGGCGGTTGAAAATATCGACATCGGCGGACCCGCGATGATCCGTGCGGCGGCCAAGAACCACCAGTATGTTATTGTGGTGGTAAACCCGGAGCGTTACCCGGCGATTCTCGAAGCCTTGCAGGCCGGTGATGCCGGCGCGGAGCTGCGGCTTGCCCTGGCACAGGAGGCTTTTACCCATACTGCGCATTACGACGCAGCGATTGCGGAGTATCTCAGGAGTTTGACCGATGGGGAGCGGTTTCCGCGGGAGATGACGCTGGCCTTCGACCTGGTTGGCGGCTTACGCTATGGGGAGAACCCGCACCAGAAGGCGGCCTTTTACCGCGACCTGCGGACCCTGGGCCCTTGCGTGGCCAACGCCGAGAAGCTTCAGGGGAAAGAGCTTTCATACAACAACATCCTGGACATAAACGCCGCCTTCGAGCTGGTGCGGGAGTTTGACACCCCCACCGTGGTGATCGTGAAACATAACAACCCGTGCGGCGTGGCCCAGGCGGCGGCGGTCGACGAGGCGTACCGGCTGGCGTTTGAGACGGACCCCGTCTCGGCCTTTGGCGGGATCGTGGCGGTCAACCGTGATGTGGACAAGGCGGCAGCGGAAGAGATGGTGAAGATCTTCTTGGAGGCGATAATCGCACCGGACTTCTTGCCGGACGCCTTGGAGGTATTGACTCAAAAGAAGGATTTGCGGTTGCTCAAGACCGGATCCTTGCACGGGCGGACCGCCGATTGGCTGGACCTCCGCAAGGTGAACGGCGGCCTGCTCGTCCAGGAGGTTGACAGGAAGGTGGCCGTGAGGGACGCGCTAAAGGTGGTGACGAAAAGAGCGCCCACACCGGATGAGATCGAGGAGCTGCTCTTCTGCTTCACGGTGGTCAAGCACGTCAAGTCAAACGCCATCGTGGTCTCAAAGAACAGGCGGGTGTTAGGTGTGGGCGCGGGGCAGATGAACCGGGTCGGGTCGGCCCGGATCGCACTGGGGCAAGCGGGTGAAAAGGCCCGCGGTGCCGTCCTCGCTTCTGATGCCTTCTTCCCTTTTCCGGACACCGCAATCGAGGCGGCCAAGGCAGGAATTACCGCGATCATCCAGCCGGGCGGGTCGCTTAAGGACCAGGATTCAATCAAGGTGGCGGACGAGCACCAAATGGCGATGGTCTTCACGGGGATGAGGCACTTCAGGCACTGAGGGCTATAGGGTTCGATTTTTTAGGGTCAGGAGTCAGGAGTCAGAATATAGGAGACAGAAGGCAGAGCAAGGTGGAAGGCAGAGAATAAGGCTCAGATATTTGCCAACCCTTTGATCCTGTATTCATTGGAGGCATATGTTTTGAAGGTCTTAGTGATCGGCGGCGGGGGAAGGGAGCACGCCCTTGTCTGGAAGATCGCCCAGAGCACGCGGGTCCAGAAGCTGTTCTGCGCACCGGGAAACGCGGGGATTGCGCAGCACGCGGTATGCGTCGGCACCGGTGCTGAAGACATAGAAGGCCTGCTCACTTTCGCACGCTCGGAGGGTGTGGAGCTGACGGTGGTAGGGCCGGAGGCGCCCTTGGCCGCCGGAATCGTGGATGCCTTCGAGGCGGCGGGGCTTAGGATATTCGGTCCGCGGCGGGAGGCGGCGCGCCTTGAAGCCAGCAAGGTCTTTGCCAAGGAGGTCATGCTGCGGCACGGGGTGCCCACGGCCAAGGCCGCGGTCTTTGATTCACCGGACGATGCAAAGGAGTACGTGCGGCGGCACGGTCCGTGCGTGGTCAAGGCGGACGGGCTGGCCGCGGGCAAAGGCGTGGTCGTAGCGGAAGGCCCCGCGGAAGCCGAGGCGGCGATTGCGGAGATGATGGAGGCGAAAGCCTTTGGCGCCGCAGGTGCACGGGTTTTGGTGGAGGAGCGGCTTTACGGTGAGGAGGCGAGTGTGCTCGCCCTGACCGACGGCGAAACGGTGCTCCCGCTTCTCCCTGCACAGGACCACAAGCCGGTCTACGACGGGGACAAGGGACCGAACACCGGCGGGATGGGGGCTTACGCCCCGGCACCGGTAGTAACACCGGAACTGCTTTCGCGCATCGAGCAGGAGATCCTTATCCCTACCATCCGGGGACTTAAGGCGGAAGGAGTTACTTACAAGGGGGTCCTGTACGCCGGCTTGATGTTAACACAGGACGGGCCGAGGGTTTTGGAGTTCAATGTGCGTTTTGGCGACCCTGAGGCCCAGCCGCTCCTGTACCTTTGGGCCGGCGACCTTGTTGAGGCGCTTGAAGCCGTGGCCGACGGCAGGCTGCGAGACGTAAAGTCGGCCTGGCATCCGGGAGCCGCGGTCTGTGTGGTGCTGGCGTCTGCGGGTTATCCCGGCAGCTATCGAAAGGGTTTCGTTATCAGCGGCTTAGGCGATCTGCCGCCGGAGGTAATGGTTTTCCATGCCGGAACGGCTTTAAAGGACCGAAAGTTAGTAACCGCCGGGGGCCGCGTCTTGGGTGTGACCGCCCGGGGGCGTGACGTACGCGAGGCCACCCGGCTCGCCTATGAGGCGGTGGGGAGGATAAGCTTTGAGGGGATGCACTACCGGCGGGATATCGGACAAAAGGCGCTTAAAAACGGGAGTCAGTAGTCAGGAGACAGCAGACAGGAGAGTTACACTCTCAATTCTTGACCGAGAGGGATATGGGAATGCTGCAGGTCTTAAGCCTCGATGATCCGGATGCAGCGCGGTTCGTCGATAGGGTGTTTTCGCTCCCGGAAGAAGCGGCACGGGCGGTGGATTCCATCATCGCCCGTGTGCGTGCCGAAGGGGATATGGCGCTGTGCGCCTTTACGGCGCAGTTCGATAAGGTGCAAGTTGCGCTGGATGATATAGCGGTGGCAAAGGACGAGATCGATGACGCTTACGCGGCGGTTTCGGCGGAGTTTGTTGCCGCCATCCGGCTGGCGCGGCAGCGGATCTTTGACTTCCACGCGAAAAAGGTCGCCGGGTCATGGCAGGAGGTCAAACCCGACGGCACTGTTTTAGGGCAACTGGTTCGTCCCCTCGAACGGGTGGGCGTTTACGTACCCGGGGGGAGGGCCCGGTATCCCTCTTCGGTACTGATGAATGTGGTGCCGGCGCGCGCAGCGGGCGTAGGGGAAGTGGTGATGGTTACGCCCCCCGGCCCGGAAGGAAAGATCGACCCCCACGTGCTGGTGGCGGCGCAAGAGGCGGGTGTGGACAGGGTTTTTCGGGTCGGCGGTGCGCAGGCGGTGGCCGCCCTCGCTTTTGGAACGAAGCGGATCCCGCGGGTTGATAAGATCGTTGGACCGGGAAACGTTTACGTTACGCTGGCGAAACGTGCGGTTTTCGGCGTGGTGGGGATCGATATCCTTGCCGGACCCAGCGAGGTGGTTGTAGTGGCCGATGAGACGGCCGACCCGCGGTATGTCGCTGCGGACCTCCTTGCCCAGGCTGAACACGATCCCGATGCACAGGTGCTGTTGGTGACCACCAGCCGGGATCTGGCTTCCCGTGTTAACGAGGCGCTGCAGACAACGTTTACCGATCTTGGGGAACCGGCGGTTATCACCAGCGTCCTGGCGCATGCAGCCGTCCTTATAGCGCCTGATATGGCTGCGGCGGTAAACTGGGTGAACCGTTTTGCACCGGAGCACTTGGAACTGATGGTTGCCGAGCCCTTTGCCTGGCTGAGCGCGATAAAAAACGCCGGTGCCGTTTTTCTCGGCCCTTACTCGCCGGTGCCGATGGGCGATTATATCGCTGGACCGAACCATGTTCTGCCCACCGGGGGTACGGCGCGCTTTTTTTCACCCCTTGGGGTGGAGGACTTTATCAAACGGATAAACCTTGTCAGTCTTTCCCCGGAGGTCTTTGCGGATCTTGCCGCGCCGGCGGCGCTGTTGGCTTCGGTTGAGGGCCTGTCGGCGCACAGGATGGCCGTTCTGCTGCGAAAAAGGGGGACAGGCTTTTCTAAGGAGGATTTGCGGAATGGCTGAGCGGGTGAGGGACCTGGTACGCCCGGACCTGCGTGACCTGATTCCCTACGCCGTCCCTCACTACCCGGGATATATAAAATTGGATGCCAACGAGAACCCTTACGATTTTTCGTCCGAAGTTTTGATAAGAATATTCCAGAAGGTGGGTGGCCAGACCTTCACTAGGTACCCCGACCCGATGGCGGCGGATCTGCGGCGGGCACTAGCGGGATACACCGGGCTTGCACCCGGGAACATTTTAGCAGGGAACGGCTCCGATGAGTTGATTCTTACACTGCTGTTGACCTTTGGAAGCGGCGGCGGTGTGATCATCACACCGCCGACCTTTTCCATGTATAAGATCCATGCCCGGATTGCCGGGGCCGTAACAGTTGAGGTCCCCCGCCTGAAGGATTTCGCTCCGGACGTACCGGCAATAATCCGGGCTGCGCGTGCGGCGGACGTAAAACTGGTGATCCTATGCTCGCCCAACAACCCGACCGGGAACGTGGTGAGCCGGGACGGGGTGGAGGCGTTGCTGAGCGAGACTGCCGGCCTCGTACTCTTAGACGAGGCGTACGCCGAATTTGCCGGGGAAAGCTGCGCCGATTTGGTGCCGCGTTACCCGCGACTGGTGGTTCTCAGGACGTTCTCGAAGGCCTTTGGGCTGGCCGGGTTGCGGGTGGGGTACCTGCTGTCGGATGAGACGGTGATAAGCGAGCTTTTGAAGGTGAAACAGCCTTTTAACCTCAATGCCTTCTCCCAACTCGCAGCACTCACGGTGCTTGAACACCTCCCGGTTTTTGAGGAGCGCATCCAGCGGATCATTGCCGGCCGGCGGGAGCTTTATCACCGGCTGAAGGAGATTCCCGGCGTGGAGGTTTTCCCCTCCCGGGCCAATTTCCTGCTTTTCCGCACCCCGCTGCCCGCTGTGAGCGTGTACGAAGGTCTGCTGAAACACCGTGTCCTTATCCGGAACGTGGAAGGTCCGGGTCTTGAGCGGTGCCTACGGGTCAATGTGGGCACCCCGGAGGAAAATGAAACCTTTGTCAAGGCACTGGTTGACGTGGTATCGTAAAGGGGGGTTGGGAAATGCCGGAGAGGAAGGCGACTTTCACCTGCGAGACGGCCGAGACTGCGGTACGGCTGGCGCTCAACTTGGACGGTGCCGGCAGTTGCAGCGTTAGAACCGGTGTGGGGTTCTTCGAGCATATGCTGCGGCTGTTCACCCGGTTTGCCCTCTTCGACCTTGAGGTGGCTGCCGAAGGGGACCTTAACGTTGATGCACACCACACCGTTGAGGACGTGGGCATCGCCATCGGGCAGGCGTTCAGCCGGGCAATCGGGACGAAAGAGGGGATCCGGCGTTTCGGATATGCGGTGGTGCCGATGGACGAGGCACTTGCCCTGGCAGCGGTGGATATCAGCGGACGGGGACACCTCGTCTTTAGCGGTGATTTGCCTGCGCCGCGCGTCGGCGAGTTCGATACCGAACTGGTGCCGGAGTTCTTCCGGGCGCTTGCGGTTAATGCCGGTATCACGCTGCACCTCCACGTGCTGAGCGGGCGAAATACACACCACATCTGCGAGGCACTGTTCAAAGCCTGCGGGCGTGCCCTGGGGGATGCAGTGGCCGCCGATCCGCGGGTAAAAGGCGTGCCTTCCACGAAAGGGACGCTTTAGCAAAGAGAATTCAGAATTCAGGAGTCAGTAGTCAGAATGTAGAAGTTAGAAAGCCGAAGCAGGTTCTCTTTAGGAGAGTTTAAGTTGATCGCGGTTATTGACTACGGAATGGGGAATCTCAGGAGTGTGGAAAAAGGATTCGTCAAGACCGGTTTCGAGGCCAAGGTGGTCTCCGAGCCCGAAGCGGTGGCCAGAGCTGCCGGGGTGGTCCTGCCGGGAGTGGGGGCGTTCGCCGATGCCATGTCCAACCTCCGCTCGTCGGGTCTGTTGGAAGTTGTGGTACGGACGCTCGAGAGCGGGAAGCCGTTTCTTGGCATCTGTCTCGGCTTGCAACTGCTCTTTGAGGCGAGCGAGGAGTGGCAAGAGACTCCCGGGCTGGGCTTTTTCCGCGGCAGGGTGAGGCGGCTACCGGAGGGGGTTAAGGTGCCGCATATGGGGTGGAATGAGCTGATCCTCACCCGGCCCACACCGCTTTTTGCGGGCATTCCCGACCGGACGCGGTTTTACTTTGTCCACTCCTATTACGCCGATCCACGGGATAGAGCGGTTATCCTTGGGGAAACCGACTACGGTGTTCGGTTTACGGTGGCGGCGGGCAGGGAAAGGGTCTTCGGGATTCAGTTTCATCCTGAGAAGTCAAGCAGTTGGGGATTACAAGTCTTAGCGAATTTCGGGAAGTTGGTGACAGAATGCTCGTGATACCGGCTATCGACCTTCGCAGTGGGAAGTGTGTCCGCCTGGTCGAAGGGCGGGCCGACAGGGAGACTGTTTACTCCGGGGATCCCGTTGCGGTGGCCCTCAAATGGCAGGCGGCGGGAGCAAGATGGCTCCACGTGGTGGACCTTGACGGCGCCTTCCGGGGAGAACCTGTTCACCTGCCGGTTATCCGCGAAATAATCAGCGCGGTTTCGATACCGGTGCAGATCGGTGGGGGGATAAGGGAAAAGGAAGCGGTCGAAGAGGTCATAAACTGCGGTGCGGCCAGGGCGATAATCGGCACCGTTGCGGTTTACAACCCGGATTTGGTCCGCGGACTCACGCGGGATTTTGGAGAGAAGATCGTGGTCAGCGTAGACTGTCGTGACGGCGTGGTTGCGGTGCGCGGTTGGGAGAGCCTGGCGGGGATAAGGGCAACCACTTTTGGCAGGCAGCTCAAAAAATTCGGGGTAGCACGGGTTGTTTTTACTGATATCCGGCGCGACGGGACTCTCATGGGGCCAAATCTTTCGGCGGTGGCCGATTTCGCCCGGGAGACGGGATTGAAAGTGATCGCTTCCGGCGGGGTTTCGCGGGCGGAGGATATCCGGGAGCTGCGAAAGCTTGAGGAGTCAGGGGTTGAAGCGGTCATTATCGGGAAGGCGCTTTACGACGGGAGACTTACCATTCAAGAGGCCATCGCCGCAGCGGATGGTGAAAAGCTTGTTAGCTAAGAGGATAGTTCCCTGCCTCGACGTGGACCGGGGGCGCGTGGTTAAGGGAGTAAAGTTCGTAAATATCCGGGATGCCGGTGATCCTGTGGAGCTTGCCGCCCTCTACGACCGGGAGGGGGCGGATGAGCTTGTTTTCTTGGATATCACCGCTTCCGCCGAGGAGCGTGACATCATGCTTGATGTGGCCCGCCGCACGGCCGAAGAGGTTTTCATCCCCTTTACTGTGGGCGGCGGCCTGCGTAATCTCGAGGACATCAGGCGGATGCTGGCCGCCGGTGCAGATAAGGTCTCGCTAAACACCGCGGCGGTAAAGAACCCCGGCCTGATAAAAGAGGCCGCTTCCCGCTTCGGGAGCCAGTGCATTGTGGTGGCGATCGACGCGCGGGGAGTAGGTAACGGCCGGTGGGAGGTTTACATCCATGGGGGCCGTACACCGACCGGTATAGACGCCCTTGCCTGGGCGCGGGAGGTTGAAGCGCTGGGAGCGGGGGAGATCCTGCTGACCAGTATGGACAGGGACGGCACGAAGGACGGTTTCGACATCTCGCTTACCAGGGCGGTTGTGGATGCGGTCCGGATTCCGGTGATAGCCTCCGGGGGCGTTGGCGCCTTAGAGCACATCGCGGAAGGTCTTACCGCAGGGGGTGCCGATGCTGCTTTAGCGGCGTCGATTTTTCACTTCGGTGAGTATTCGATCCGTGAGGTGAAGGAGTATTTAGCCGCTCGGGGGATACCCGTTCGGATCGCGTGAAAATAGGTTCCACGGGCACGGCCACCGTACCTATACTTACGAGTCCAGTTCAATTATGTGTCAGGGCCGTTGCCGTTCTCCCACCGCTAACCTCACACTTCTCACCTCCTGATTTGCCGGGGCCAACGGCAGGCAAGGCGTTTTCATCTCCAGTACTTAAC
>DTYU01000049.1 GCA_012961725.1 Desulfotomaculum sp. | reverse complement strand
GCCTGGCATCTGCTTCCAGCCTGCGAAGCCGCACTACAACTACATTTCCTGGTGGGCGGAGTAGGAATTGAACCTACGACCTTCTGCGCGTCAAGCAGACGTTCTCCCACTGAACTATCCGCCCACGCTTTAGACTGCTAAAAATGATTATCGCGCAAAGCCGCAGTTTTGTCAAGTTAGGCCTTTTGCCTTTTAAGAAGCCCCCTTCTTCATTGACCGTAATGGTTCAGAGTCTCTGGCCGTCCGGCAACAGGTTTTCTGGCGGCGGCTGCCCGGTGCTTTTGCTAATCTTGTACCGCTCGCATCTTTGAAAGTCCTTCGAACAGTAGTTCTTGATGTAAATGTTCTTCAATGCCTCCGTCTTAAACTTTGAGTAGATCGGACACCGCTCATAGAACTCACACATCGCCATAATAAGACCTCCTTAAAGAAATATGGTCATACAGCAGATATACGACACATTACTACAAATTCCTCCCCGATAAAACATAATCTGACAATTTCTTTTATTCGGGTAGAACAGTTGTTTAACGAGCTGCCGTCGGGCAATAAGCTTATGTGGAGTTTTCATCGAGGATTGCGTATAACGGCTGCATTAGTGCCAGAAGCGGTACCAGGGCAGCTTATCCACCCGTTCGCCGGCAACCAGTTCCGCACGACCGAGTTCCTGCCCCCTCCAGGTGAAAACGACCTCCCCCAGCCGTTCACCCGGCCGTACCGGCGCAACCGGCGGCCGGAAAAGCACGAGTTCTTTTTGAAGCAGGTACCTTTCCTCCCTCGGCAAGGATAGAATCACATCCCGGTCAGCTACCAGCGGCACGTCGTACGCCCGCCCTTTCCTGACCCTTGTACGTGTATAGTACTCGCCCCTGTGGCAGACGGTGCTCTTTTTAAGTTCCTCAAATCCCCAAGAAAGTAATCCCACCGCATCCCCGTACCTGCTGTAGCTGCCCAATACGACCGCGATCAGACTGCGCGGGCCCCGTGAAGCAGAGGCTATCAGGCACTTCCCCGCCCTGCTCGTGGTTCCTGTTTTGACCCCCGTTACGCCTGGAAAACTGCTGCTTTGGAGCAGCCGGTTTGTGTTTCCCACCTCCACTTCCCGCACCGGCTTGATCCAGTGGATGGCGGCTTGCGGCATCCGCACAACTGAAGCAAACCGCGGATTCAGCAGGGCATACCTGGCCAACACAGACAGATCCTTGGCGGTGGTATAATGATTCGGGTGCGGCAGCCCGTGGGTGTTCCCAAAGCGCGTTTTCTTCATTCCTAAAAGAACGGCCTTGGCATTCATCCAGAGGATAAAGGTATCGTAGTCGCCGGCAACGCCCTCCGCGATCGCGACCGTGGCATCATTTGCAGAACAGATGAGCGCGGCCTTTACGAGTTCCTCCAGCTTCAGGACCTCGCCGCGCCTCAGGCCAATACACGACCCGATCCAGGTGGCTGCCGTCCTGGCGCTCACCTCCACCTCTTCATCGGGGTCGGCGAGCTCGAGGGCCAGGATACACGTCATTACCTTTGTCAGGCTGGCTGGCTCCCTGCGTCTTTCGCCGTTCTTATCGTAGTAGACCACCCCGCTGTCCGCGTCCACCAACACCGCCGCTTTAGCGGTTACCTGCGGCCGCGGGTGCGCGTACACCGGTCCCGCGAAAAGTACGAGCAAAAAGAAGACAACAAGGCAAGCGCTTCCCCGCACTTTCCCACCGCCTTTTCGGTTTTCTACGCCTTATGTTGTCTCGGGCATCCGCCCTTTATTGACCTGAAAAGCATATTTGATGCTGTAAGATAATAGCTATGAATGAGGATAAGAGGGAGGGATATGATGCGCCTATTCTACCTGAATCTGCGGACATACAGGCAAGTCCTGCTGCTGACACTTTGCCTTTTTGCCATCTCGGGCTTGTTTACCTTTGCCGTTCTTCGCCAAACAGCCGACTTGCCGATAAACGCTCAGGGAAGTGACACTCCCATCATCTACCGCGTCAAGACCGATAAGAAGGCCGTCGCCCTCACCTTTGATATCAGTTGGGGAACAAGAACACCCGGCCCGGTTCTGGACATCCTGAAGGAGGAGAATGTGCAGTGCACTTTCTTCCTGTCCGGTCCGTGGGTCAAGAAATACCCGGAAATAGCCAAACGGATTGCGGCGGAAGGGCACGAAATCGCCAGCCACGGCTACCGGCATATCAACCTCAGCCAGCTTTCTGAAGAGGCCATAAAAAACGAAATCCTAAAGGCGCACGAGATTATCCTTTCCGTGACCGGAAGGAAACCCCGCTTTATCCGAACTCCTAACGGGGACTGGGACGCCAAGGTGTTACAAGCCGCCCAGGAGGCCGGCTATACGGTTATCCAGTGGGAGGTAGATTCCCTTGACTGGAAAAATCCAGGGGTTGAGACCATTATCAGAAGGGTGACGACGCTGGTACGGCCGGGAAGCATAGTGTTGCTCCACGCAAGCGATAGCTGCCAGCAGACCGATAAAGCCCTGCCCGTCGTCATCCGCGAACTGCGTGAGCAGGGTTACGAACTGGTGACTCTTTCGGCGCTTCTGCGCTACGGCCCCGGCGTTGTGGAATAAATCTGACCACCGCGAATCACATTAGGAGAACAATCAGACGACCGGGGCTGTTATCACCGGAGGCGCCACCAGAGGAAGATAATCACTCCAATAATGATAAAGAATATAACTGCCCAATCAAAACGATGGAACCAATGACTGATAACCTCCCGGTGCTGGCCGAGTCTAACCCCCAAATGAGTAAGAAGAAAACTCCACGGCAGTGACCCCAAAAAGGTGTAAACGACAAAGCGCTTGAAGTTCATCCGCGATACACCGGCAGGAAAGGATATGAAGGTGCGCACAACCGGCAGGAGACGGGTAAAGAAAACCGTGGCTTCGCCCCAGCGGGCAAAATAACGGTCGGCAACCGCCAGCTCGCGGTGGGAGATCAAGAAATACCTGCCGTAACGTTCTAAGAAAGGCCTCCCGCCTTTTGCCCCTAAATAATAAGAGACAATCGAACCGACCGTACCGCCGATGTTACCCGCCAGTGCGGCGAGGAAGTAGTTCAACTTGCCCTGGGATACGAGGTAACCGCCAAAAGGAAGGATCACTTCACTCGGGAGCGGGATGTTG
>DTYU01000048.1 GCA_012961725.1 Desulfotomaculum sp. | reverse complement strand
TTCTCCAAGGCGTAAGCCATGCTCTTCGCCAGACCGCCCACTTCGGTCTTGGTATCCCTTAACTCGCCGGCTAATTTTCTTATTTCGATCTCGGTACGCTTCTGCGCCTCGGCAAGCTCCTTCTGCGCTTCGGCAAGCTCCTCAACCCGCTGCTCTGTCCGCTTCTGCGCCTCGGCCAACTCGCCAACAGTAACCCCAAGAGATCTGACAATCTCCTTCAGCTCGCTGAAGTCCTTTATCTTCACGAGCTCGCGCATGCCCGCCTCGGCCGCGTCCGCCACCACCTTAGCGAGCACCGCCGCCTGCTGCTTCTCAAAGACACGGCCCAATTCTGCCGTCATTTTTTCAATGTCGAACATAGCAAAACCCCCCGGCAACATTATAACATCTCGAGGCGTCCTGCGAAAATGACCGGAGTTGTCAGGGATGGTGCCGGCAGAAACACAGCCAAAACCTTCTCGGGCTTTGCGACCGTACAACAGCGGTCGCGCGGGGAAAAAGCAGTCCACGAAAATTAAGTATTGTGTCCCCGAAATTAGGGCACACATCACGCCTGGCGGCAGAGAGGTCTCGGTCTCCTTGCCGGATTTGTCTTCGAAGGCACCGCCGGTCCCCGCAACTAATCCGTCAATCGTTGAGACCTGACACCTATTAGCCTAGCGGGACCTCCTTCCCTTCTTCAAGCATCAGGACAGGCAACCCCGTCTTTTTCTCCATCTGTCCTATCAGTGAGGCAGCCTCCCCCGGGCTACGCCAAGGAGCAAGGTGTATCGGCGCCAAAGAGGCCGTCTCGGCCTGCCCCGCTATTTCTGCAACCGCGCCGGCCCAGGAGTGGCCTGACTGGGCAGCTACTCCGTGCGGGCCGCCGTATCTCTCCATCTCCTCGTCGGTAAACCAGACCTCATGGAGGAGCAAGCGGCAGCCCCGGGCAAACGCTGCTGTCGCCGGATCCGGTGCTGTGTCCGTAACGTAGCAGAGAACATCGCCGATCCGAATCCCCACCGAGCCGCCGGGATGCCGCTGCGCGCGGAAACGAACCCGGTGCCCGCCGACCATAACCTCCGCACCCGTTACGTCTACCACCTCGACCGGAAGGCCGGCGAAAGAACGCGGAAAGTAAGGGGCACCGCACAGCCGCGTAACCGCTTCAGCGGCATTGGCGTCCACGAGCGGATGCCCCGGAGCATAAATGATCACCCGCTTGCGCGGCCAAACTCCGGCAAGATAAAAGAGGCCGCTCACGTGGTCGAGGTGGTAATGGGAGAGGAGGATATGCAATTCCTCGCAGCCTGCAATCCTTCTTTTCACAGGCTCTTCGGCAAGCCGGGCCGCACCGGTACCGGCATCAAGCAGGATTGCCGTACGGCCACCAGCAGCGAGAAGATAACAGGCGGTATGCCTCCCGTGTGCAGGGAAGAAACCGTTGATTCCCAACGGAACAAGCAGCATATTGTCCCTCCGACGACTCGCAGGAACGAACTCTGCCACCACTTATTCTATGAGGGGGCACCAAATTCCTACCAAAACCCAAAAACGATCGTTCCGGCACTGCCAGAGTCAGAAGGCCTTCTTTTTAAATTTGAGCCTGCACGGCTGTTTTTGTCCCCAGTAAATCAGGAGAAAAACACCCGTAATTTCTTGACTCAGTCTTGCTCTAAAATCTGTTTGACTAATCTAACTATATCGGTTATGCTGATCATGCCCTTTGTGTGGTGGGGCTTGCCTCCCGGATGTGAGTGGCAAGCTCAGGGGTCCGGGAGGCGGCCTATTTTT
>DTYU01000047.1 GCA_012961725.1 Desulfotomaculum sp. | reverse complement strand
ATTAAAACATATCACTATTATGTGCCCTCGCTGATGCGGGGTGGAGCAGCCCGGAAGCTCGTCGGGCTCATAACCCGAAGGTCGTAGGTTCAAATCCTACCCCCGCAACCAGAGAAAGTGCAGAGCCCGCAAGGATTCGCGGGCTTTTTCTTTTGAGCGAACCGGTTGACGATCCCATATGACAATGATTAGCAACGGTCCTTCGCCGGACAGAATAATTGAAGGGGATTTGAGATGGCAAAATACCTGAGTGACCGGACCAAGTATGCTCTTGCCCGCATGATGGGTGTCACCCACCTGATCCAGGGCAGCTACTACGGGAACCTCAGCTCCAGGGATTGCGGCCGGTTCGTTCAGAAAGCGATCCAACTGGCCGAGCGCGCCATCCGTTAAACCCTCTCCCGAGGCGCCCTCCTTCTCCGGGGCGCCTTTTTATTTTGAAATTGTAGATATCAAGATGCAGAATAGTTCAAGATCCGACTTCGCAAATATACTCAGTCAGGCGAAGCAGTTTTGTGCGACTGCTTCCCTTTCATATTCTTCCAGCAAACTCTTGATCAGCTCTTTCACAGAGATGATTTTATTTATCCGGCAGGCGTTGGCTCCCGCAAAAGCGAATCCTTTTTCAAGGATTCCCTTTTTGGCATTAGTCAGTGCAAGCGCAATGCAGTATGGCGCATTTTTGAAATCACAGGTCTTCAGACACTTCCAGGGACATTTAAAGGGTTTTTTAATTCCTGATGAGACCTCCTCAAGAAACCTGTTCTGTATGGCTCTTCCCGGCAGTCCAACCGGACTCTCGATTATGGTAAGGTCCTCTTGCTTGCATTTTATGAACGCCTCTTTAAATTTAATGGAAGCATCGCACTCGTGAGTTGCAACGAACCTGGTGGCCATCTGCACTCCCTGGGCACCTAACCGGATAAATTTGTGGATATCAGCACCCGTATATATGCCTCCGGCAGCAATGACTGGGATGCTTTTATTGAACTGCTGCTCATAAGGTTTTATAGTAGAGATCACCTCTGGTACTATCTTTTCCAATACGTAATCAGGATTATCGATCTGCTCCTTTTTAAAACCGAGGTGTCCGCCGGCTAATGGGCCTTCAACAACAACAGCGTCAGGGACGCGACCATAGTGTTTTGCCCAATGTTGAAAGATTATGTTAGCTGCTCGCGCAGAGGATACAATAGGGACAATCTTGGTTGCAACATCTTTCCTGCTATAAAGGGGGAAGGTCTTAGGATTTCTCAGCGGGAGTCCGGCCCCAAGAAAGAGCAAATCTGCGCCTTCATCCACTGCAACGGATACAAGATCATCGAAATCTGAAAGTGCCACCATGATATTTACACCAATAAGTCCCTTCGTCATCGCCCTTGCCTTTCTTATTTCCTTCCGCAATGCCCGCTTGTTTGCTTCCTTGGAATTTTTGCTAAAATCAGGCTCAAGCATACCAATTACGGCAGCAGCAATAACGCCGATTCCACCCTCATTTGCGACTGCCGAGGCTAAACCTGATAAGGAGATACCGACACCCATTCCTCCTTGGATGATCGGTATCTTTGCTTCCAGGTCACCTATTCGCAGCTTTGGTATCCGGCTGAAACTCACGTACTACACTCCTTTAAAAATAGTACTTCTTCCCAAAAATTTCGGGGACACAATACTAAATTTTTTCAAGCTGCGTCGTGAACAACTCCATCGAAAGCAGTTCAACCGACCTTGGGTACAGGGGCTTCATAAATCATCATAATCCTCCGATTAACCTAAGTCAAACTTTTGTGCTCAGGTCAGCTCTTTTTCTGCAATAATTAGAGGTTTCGTCATTTTCAACTTCTGCTGAACACTCTACAGGAATCCTTTTCTTCAGACTTGTCGAGGTGCGAGGGGTGTGATACGATGCAGTTTAGAAAGAATGATAAAAGGGTGGGCTTTCTGCTTATAGCCAACGAGGGGGCGCTTGAGGAACTGCGGCGCTTTGGCGAGGCGCTGTCCGGCTTCAGGAGGCCGGAAAGCGGCGCTTTGCGGCAGGCGCTCACGCGAGTAGGCCGTTTTGTCCGGGTGGAGCGTGAGGAGCCGGGAAAGACCATAAGATCGGTGATCGCGGTGGACGGTTCCTGCCAGAGAGCCGGTGCGGCCTACCCATATTATCTGACGCTGATCCAGGCCGTGGCAGTGACCTTCCCGCCCACTGCCCGGCCGCTGGTAAGACACCGCATATTCTCACCGCTTTTCCCGGAGGAGCGCACGGCAGTCGAGGTCCGGGCGGGCGGTACCCAGCCTGCCGAAGTGGCGGCTGAATCACGGGTGCGGGAGTTGATGGCTGAGGTTGAGCTGACTGCGGCCCGTGAAGCCGCGCTAAAGTTCAGGGGTGCGATTGTTTTACTGGACGGAGGTTTTATCCACTTCCGGGCGAGGGCGGGTGCGTTATTCGATCAGTTGGTCCAGGTGGTAATAGAAAATAATCAGTTGTTGATCGGGGTAATCGAAGAGATCTCGAGCCGCCTTTTAGGTGAGTTGGTCGGTGACCTGTGGGCCGGCAGCGACCCGCCGTATGACCGGGAGATCCTCTTGGGCTGCATGGAGGTAGGCGAAGCCCTCGTCCTTTCGCCGGAGTTGGTAAAAGATGCGGGTATAGGCACTGTTTTTGCCCGCTTTGCGGCTCATCCTCAACCGGTGGCCTTTGATTTCTTGACCGCTCAAGAAAAACAGTTGGCGGAAGTACTCGGGATCTTGCGGGCGCTTACGCCCCGTGACGGGCGGGGAATTCCGGCGGCGGTGGACATAGCGGACCGGAACGTACGGCTGACTGCGGCGGAGGTTGAACAGTTGGTAGCGGCGACGGTGCCTGCCGAGGTGCGAGAAGCGCTTCTTACGGCGCACCGCCTGCGCCGCTAATTTCGGTCGCCGGAGATCGGACATCGGCCGCCAGCATCGCTCCAACGGTGATTTCAACTGGTACTGACGACCGACGGCTGACGACTGAAATATCGGAGGGGTATTTTGCGGGTTATAGGCGTCGCCGACCAGCACCGGGCAAGGGTGGCCACGCGGGAGAGGCCCTTCCGGATCAACGAGTTTTTGGTGGTTGAAGACGGCACCAGGGGAATACTGGTCGAAGTTGTGGCCACCCAGGCGGTGAATCCGCTGCTGCCGGATTCCGGCCGCAGCCCGGGATTGATCGACGAGGTTGCCCTGAGCACTCTTCAGGCTTTAGGGTATACCCCCGGGAACGAGACCTTCTACTTAGCGGAGGTCAGGGCAACAGCAGAGTTGTCGTGCCCGCTAACGGTAGGAGCAAGGGTACGCCCGGCGGTTTTTCAGGAGGTGCGGGACCTCCTGCTTCCAGAAGATACCAGGCGAGCGGCCCTGCTCGGTGTGGTGCGGGGGACGGAGGGATTTGAACTACCTAGCGAACTGCGGAATGTAGTGTTTCATTACTTTTCTGACGGAGACAGGGCGCAGGTCGCCGAAGGCGTACCCTTTTTCGTAAGCCTATCGGAACTGAGCCAGTATCCTCATATCGGGATCTTTGGGGGCTCAGGCTCCGGAAAGTCCTTCGCTCTCAGAGTTTTAACGGAAGAACTCATACGGCAGGGACTGCCGGCGGTAGTTTTTGACCCCCACTTTGAGTTGAGTTTTGAGCAGCCGCTTGTGTTAGACGCTTTTTTTATAGAAAGGAAGAACGAACTGAGCGGCCGGTGGGCGGTCTTTACGGTCGGCCATAACGTAAGCATCAAGTTCGAAGAGCTTTCCCGCGGTGACCTTATAACCATTCTTCGTTCGGCGATGGAAGGATGGACGGAGCAGATGGAGCATGCAGCGCGGCTTCTCTGGCGTTCAGGGGATAGCGCGGAAACCTACCGGCAGCGCCTGGCGGCACTGGCCGAGGCGCTGTCGCAAAAGGGGCGGTACGAACGCGTCCTGGAGGCGACGGAGAAGGGGGAGGATGTGGCGGCCAGGTACCATCCAGAGGATCCGGCCCGGCAGGAGGAGTTCCCGGAGCGGCTTGCTGTTTACCGGGAGTACCGGGACAGCGGTGTTGCGGAGGCTAGTGCGTACGCAGTGCTCCGGCGGCTTGGCTACCTGCTTTACGGCAACCTGGTCGGCCCCCAGGGAACGGAGGTCTTGGAGGAGGCGCTGAAGCAGGGAAAGACCTGTATAGTGCGCGGGGAAACGCGTACCTTAGAGATTTTCGCGACTTATGCCATCCGGAAACTCTTCGGCTTCCGCCGCCGGTACCGCGATCACCTCCAGTATGGAAGCGGAAGGGGTGAGGCCTTTTTCCCGCCATTCTTTTTGGTAAGCGACGAAGCACATAACCTGGCGCCAAAACCGAAGGGGGACAGAGACTTTTCTCCCGCACGCGCTATTGTACGCGAGATTGCGCAGGAGGGACGGAAGTACGGTGTTTTTTTGGTTCTGGCGACCCAGCGCCCCGCACTTTTGGATGATACGGTAAATGCGCAGCTCAATACAAAAATCATCTTTCGTACCGTGCGGGCGCAGGACCTGGACGCGATAAGCAGGGAGACCGACCTTGGACCGCATGAGGTAGCGAGGCTGCCGTATCTTTCTTCCGGGAATGCTTTCGTCTCCTCGGCGATAGTGGGACGAACGGTGCCTGTGGCGGTGCGTGCCGCTTGGACGCGGAGTCCGCACAGCGAGAGTCCTTTTGAGGAGTGGCAGCGATATCCCCCTATGGGGACGCCGGGTTCAAGCGACGGTACCAAAGGTCCTTCGCGTATACCATTCCGCGACCTCTCCGGGCAGTTCCTGTTCCCAGAAGGCATCAACCTGTCCATCTGCAACTAGACACAAGTCCATAGCGGCCGACCCAAAACGTCGTTGTCCTGTTGTTTTCTGT
>DTYU01000046.1 GCA_012961725.1 Desulfotomaculum sp. | reverse complement strand
GTGCTGCGAAGCGATAAAATACATGACGGCCGGTACGCCGAGTCCTACCTTGAATCGGAGAAGACCGTCCGGGAGCTGATTTACACCAACCCCGAAATCGCTGCTCTGTTCGATATCCACCGCGATTCAAAACAGCCCGCGGGAATGACTACTGCGAAGGTAAACAACCGGGAGGTGGCGCGGGTGCTGATAGTTGCCGGCTCCGACGCCCGTCAGCCGTTCCCGAACTGGCATGAGAATCTCGCGTTTGCCCAAAAGATTGCAAGGCGGTGCGAGGCGCGTTATCCGGGCCTGTGCATCGGGGTAAGGGTACAGCAGGGCCGGTACAACCAGTTCCTGCATCCCCGCGCGCTCCTGTTGGAGATCGGCGGTGTAAACAACTCCCTCGAGGAGGCCGAAGCGGCTGCAGAACTGCTGGCAGATGTTTTGGCCGAGGTGCTGCAGGATAGTCCTGAGCGGCGAAGATACTAATTAGGTTTTTGAGCCAACTAAGACAGCCCAAACAGTTCCGCAAGGGCGGCCTTCAACGCCAGGAAAAAAGGTGTATCGGCCGCGTTCTCCTGGTATTCCTTTAGCCGTTTCTTGTCAATCGCCCGCAGCTGGTCCGGAAGCGCGCGTGTTTTCCTCCTGCGTAAAATTATTTCCGGCCGAAAGGAAGCAGGCTTGGCCCCCGTTGAAAGAGGGACAATCACCACCGTAGAAAGGTAATTAAACGGTTCGTCGGAAACAATCACGGCGTAATGAGGCCCCTGCAGAACGTGCCGTGTTCCCTCGAGGCTTACCCTGTAAATATCTCCCGGACGAACTATTCCGTTAGGCACTAAAGCTCAGTCCTTTCGGCCTGCGCCATTCTTTCCGCGTGCTCGGCAAAATCCGCTTCTGTTAGTGCCGAGAGGTCTTCTTCTCCCGCCAATCGGCGGCACTCCTCAGCGAGCTTTGTCCGTTTAATATCTTTAACGTACCGTTCCACCGCGCGCCGGATGAAGTCGCTAAGGGTAGGGAACTCTTCGCTCTCGCGTACTTCCTCTACGGCCTTAAGGAGACTGGCCGGCATCCGAATGGTCGTCCGGACTTGTTCCACCTTTTTGTCCTCCTTTTGTCGGATATTGCGAATGCCATTATAGCATATCAGCAGGGCCGTATCAAGGTCTCGGCGCGGTCTCAATTTGCGAAGATAGTCTCCGCGCCGATTGAGAGAGTTGCTATTTTTATAAGGAATGTAAGGCCTCCGGCGGGAGGATAATATTACCGGAGGGGCATTAACATGGGTAAAAGATTCTTGGTTGTAGTCGCTCTTTGGTTATTATGTGTATCATTAGGGGCAAACCAATGTCTGGTCAGACTAAACGATGCTCTCGGCCCAGGAGAAGAGTTAAAGGCTTTCAGGTTGGCGGCGGTCTCCGCACATCTGTACCAGGTGGACTTTTTGGAGGTTTCCTTCATTATTGACCTCCGTGCTGGGCTGCGGGTATTGACGGATCTTCGGGAGGGTGCAGGTGCCGGCCTTGCGGGGCTTGCCCGTTTCCTTGGCATCCGGTCTTAAAGAGGAGGTACGGTTTTACGATACAAAGGGACGCTCCTGTCAGTTCTCCGTTGTTATGATATAATTGTGTGGGCGGGGAATGTCACCTGGAGGAGATTTTTTGCTGCAAGACAGGATCCGGAATTTCTGTATAATTGCGCATGTAGACCACGGCAAGTCAACGCTGGCCGACCGTTTGCTTGAGTTTACGGGCGCCATTGGACCGCGCGAGATGACGGCGCAGGTGCTTGACCAGATGGAGATTGAGCGCGAGCGCGGGATCACCATTAAGGCCCAGGCGGTCAGACTTTCCTATACGGCGCGGGACGGTCGGGAGTACCAGCTTAACCTGATCGACACACCGGGCCACGTTGATTTTGTCTACGAGGTTTCCCGCAGTCTTGCGGCCTGCGAAGGTGCGCTGCTCGTCATCGACGCAACCCAGGGTATTGAAGCGCAGACGCTGGCCAACACTTATTTGGCGCTTGAGCATGACCTGGTGATAATTCCCGTGATAAACAAGATAGATCTCCCAGGTGCTGACCCGGAGAGGGTAAAACGGGAGATCGAAACGGCGATCGGTCTCGATGGGAGAGCGGCGCTTTCGGTATCTGCGAAGTTCGGGACCGGAATCGGCGAGGTTTTGGCACGGATCGTTCAGGAGGTTCCGCCCCCGAGGGGTAAGGCAGACGGCCCGTTGCGCGCATTGATTTTCGATTCGCACTACAATTCTTATAAGGGTGTCATTGCGTATATCCGGGTGGTTGACGGCGCTGTGCGCCCTGGGATGACAGTACGGATGATGACCGGAGAAAAAGAGTACGAGGTGGCGGAGGTCGGCATATTCCGGCCCCGGCTCACACCCGTGGCTGAACTCGGGACGGGTGAGGTCGGTTTTTTAGTAGCACACATTAAAAACGTACGCGACTGCAGGGTCGGCGATACCATAACAGACGCCAAGCGTCCGGCACAAGAGCCTCTACCCGGCTACCGGCCGGTAAAACCGATGGTCTTCTGCGGGCTCTATCCCATTGAGAGTGCGGAGTTCGGGCGGCTCAGAGAGGCGCTTGACAAGCTTCGGTTGAACGATGCGGCCTTGTATTACGAACCGGAAACATCGGCGGCTTTGGGATTCGGGTTCCGCTGCGGATTCTTAGGGCTGCTGCATATGGAAGTAGTCCAGGAACGCCTCGAGCGGGAGTACGGCCTGAACCTCGTCACCACCGCGCCGAACGTGGTTTACCGGGTCTTGCGGACGAACGGTGTGCTGGTGGAAGTGGAAAATCCGGCGGAGATGCCTTCCCCGGGCGAGATCGACACGATCGAGGAGCCGGTGGTCAAGGCGACCGTTATGCTTCCGAAGGACTACATCGGTGCGGTGATGGAGCTTTGCAGCGAGCGCCGCGGCGTCTTTAAGAACATGGAGTACCTAAGCGAAAACCGCGTGATCCTGACGTATGAGCTGCCGCTGGCGGAGATAATATACGACTTTTTCGACCGTTTGAAGTCGGTAAGCCGCGGGTATGCTTCGTTCGACTATGAGTTTCAGGGCTATCAGCCGGCGGATGTTGTACGCATTGACATACTGGTGGGAGGCGAGTTAGTTGACGCGCTTTCATCGATTGTGCACCGGGACAGGGCATACCAACGGGGGCGGCAGTTGGTGGAGCGGCTGAGCATGCTTATTCCCCGGCACCTGTTTGAGATCCCGGTTCAGGCGGCGGTCGGCAGCCGCGTGATCGCCCGGGAGACGATTAGGGCATTGAAAAAGGATGTTTTAGCGAAGTGCTACGGCGGTGACGTTACCCGTAAGCGAAAGCTGCTGGAAAAGCAAAAGGAAGGCAAGAAGCGGATGAAACAGGTGGGCAGCGTGGAAATCCCCCAGGAGGCCTTTCTGGCCGTGCTGCAGGAAAGAGAGAGATAAGAGAGTAGTTAGGAGACAGGAGGCAGGAGAGCAGATGAAGGAGGGGATGAAAGAGAGCGCGCTTGGTCTCTACATTCATATTCCGTTCTGTCTCGGAAAATGCGCTTATTGTGATTTTGTCTCTTACCCGTACGATCCAGAAGCGGCTGCCGGTTATGCCAAGGCGCTGGCACAGGAAATCTACCTGCGGGGCAGGGAGTACAGCGAAAACGCGGTAAGAACTATTTACCTGGGAGGCGGAACGCCCACCTGCCTTCCTCCGGCAATGCTCAAGCGTATTCTTACCCTCCTCCGCGAGCATTTTCCTGTTTCGCCGGAGGCCGAGATTACGGTTGAGGCCAACCCCGGGACAGTCAGTAATGAGCTGTTGGAGAGTCTGCTGAGCGCCGGGGTCAATCGGTTGAGTATCGGGATGCAATCGACGGAAGACCGGCTGCTTAGACTGCTGGGACGGCGGCATACGGCGGCGGAGGGGGTCCGGGCGGTTGAGTCGGCGCGGGCGGCCGGTTTTAGAAACGTGAGCGTGGATCTCCTCTTTGGCATTCCCGGGCAGAGCACCGGTGACTGGGGTGAAAGCCTCGCAGAGGCCGTGGCTCTCGGCCCTGATCATATCTCCGCCTACGGCTTGGAGGTTTACGGCGAGACCCCGCTCGGACGGGCAGCGGCTGCCGGTAAGATCACAATCTGTGCCGATGAGACTTTTCGGGAGATGTATTTCCAGGCGACAGATTATTTAAATGGGTCGGGCTATGTACAATACGAGATATCTAACTTCGCCCGGCCGGGGATGGAGTCACGCCATAACCTTATTTATTGGGAGGGCAAGCCTTATTTAGGGCTTGGGCCGGCGGCACATTCTTACATAGGCCGCCGCCGGTGGGCGAATACTGCCGGCCTCAAGACTTACTGTGATGCCTTGGCGGAGCGGAAATTTCCGGTTGTCGAAGAGCGTGTTTTAACACCGGCGGATGAGATGGCAGAGGTGATGTTTTTGGGATTGCGGCTTACGGCGGGCATTTCCGTCTCCTGCTTCAGGTCACGCTTTGGGCTGGAGCCGGCGGCCGTTTACGGAGCCAGGATCTCAAGGCTGGTCGCCCAGGGTCTTTTAGAAGCTGACAGGGACAGGCTGCGGCTCACCCGGGAGGCACTCCCGGTTGCCAACCAGGTTTTTGCAGCTTTTGTATAACGTTGACATATTCTGGGATAAGCGGCGCTTGACAACCGATATTCGCCGGTGCTATCTTAGTAAAAGAGCCTTAGCACTCGTTCGACGAGAGTGCTAACAGGGGTGATCCCATTGCTTGACAAAAGAAAGGAGC
>DTYU01000045.1 GCA_012961725.1 Desulfotomaculum sp. | reverse complement strand
GGCTCAATTATCGGATATTTGCCGATTTATGAGCCTTTTCTAATACCTGCGCGGGCAGCTTATCTGCAAAATTTTTGATTCCCCCAGAAGAATGAAGTGAAACCATGGCCACCGAAAAAAAAGTATCAGAGCTTGTTCAACTTGTCAGCAAACTTCCAGTTAACGAACAATTAGAGTTAATTGCCAGACTCTCTGTGAAGCTTGCAAGTAAGAAGGCTACCCGTACGAAAAAAAGAACGTGGATGGAAATGGCGGGCCTCGGTGCCGAAATCTGGAAACATGTTGAGGCTCAAGAGTACGTCCGTCAGGAGAGGGCCAGTTGGGAAAATTAGCGGCGATCCTCAAAGCGTATCGCTCTGTGGCATTGGATACCGCTGTGTTTATCTATCACTTTGAGAAAAACGAGGACTATCTTGAGGCGACCGAAGCGATTTTCTCTCGCCTTGACAGGGATAAGAACTTTTCTGCGGTTACTTCGGTCATCACCCTCCTGGAAGTTTGCGTGAAGCCTATCAAAGAGTCACGCCAGGACCTGGTAAGCGAGTATACACAGAAGTTGCTTTATGATGACAAACTGGCAACTTGGATGATCAATGGAGACATAGCCCAAAAAGCTGCCGAAATCAGGACGGGTGTCGGGGTGTCGTGTCTCAACAATTGACAAGCCGGCTTAGAAAAACCGGGGACATGTAGCAACCGTTTCTCAGGGGCGCCGGATGACAAGTGGCGGCTCGAATCGCTGTCCTTAGCAATTTTCTGTAATGCACTCACTCACCGGGGCTCAGGAGCTTCCGCTGAACGGCGGCGGTTACTGCCTCGGTGCGGTTGCGCACCCCGAGCTTCCGGAAGATGCTGCGCAGGTGTGTCTTCACGGTCGACTCAGACATAAATAGCCGGCGGCCGATCTCTTGGCTCGAGCAGTCCTTCGCAACAAGTGTAACGAGTTCGAGTTCGCGCTCTGTCAAGGGAGAAGATGTAGCCGGCGCAGCTTTCCAGCGCGACGGACAGAGGAGACCGGCACCAGGCCGCAGGAGGCAGAGCATGCCGGCCTCGGCGATGAGCTCCACCGCCTGGACCAACCGGCGCGGCGGCAGCCGCAGCGGGAGACACCCGCGCAATCCGGTTTCTACCAGCCTGCAAAGGTCGAGATTCTGCGGGTTGTTCACCAACAGCACCGGGAGGACAAGAGGGCATCGCTGCTCGAGTTCGGTAAGCAAATGCAGGGTATCCTCGTCCTCCATTTTCCAAAGCACGACGTCGGGGCGCAGGCGTACGGCGGACTCGACCAGGTCTCCAGGATGCACACATTCTCTGACTTCAAACAGGGGACTTTCTGCAAAGGCGGCCCTCAGCTCTTCGATCAGTTCAGGTGACCGGGTGCAGATAAGGACCTTGTACCTGACCACGCACCCTTCTCCTCTCGGCCTCGGCTCTCTCGCTTAAATCTTAATACACCGGCCGCCCGGTTTTTGAGGGGTTTGTTTGGGTTCACCGCACGATTTAGCCGCCGCCCCCGAGGCATAGGACTCTGGCAAACGCCAAACGCCGAGCGCACTACGCAGTAAGCAGTGACCGCTTGTCTATTCAGTCCCTTAGGAGCACCCGACACTCAATTAATGAATTGAGTGTCGCGCTGGAAAGCACCACATGGATAAGATGCAAGCGCGTATTAGGGGATAAGGGCATTGACAAAATCGAGATGTCAGGTGAATGTGCGCGGGTCGATCCGTCGGATTTCCTGTACAATGTCAAAAGCCGTGTCTGCGGTAATAATTTCCTGAATTTGGTGGTTTTGCATTACCGCCAAATGAATCAGATCCCGGGGGCTTAAAGTCGGATAGCGGTCCGCCAGATGCCGGGCTTCTTGCACGTCATCCGCATCGACTGGGAGAATACGCCCTATCATCAATTGATAGAAATGGTCGAAGACCCGAACCCCTTTTTCCCGCTGGTTGATAACGAAGTAACGGTAGAGTATCTCTTGAAAGACCTCGGTGTCAGTCACTGCGTCAAGACGGTACTCGGCGACAGCCAAGATCACCCGCTGGGCAGGTTCTTTCAGCGAGTGAGAAGCGCCTGCGGCATACATCGGAATGTTCGTGTCAATGAAGACCTTCATTACGGTGTGTCCGAAAGACGTCCCTTCACGATTTCCCGCTTGATCTCTTCCCAGTCGGCTACCGGTGCTTCCACCTGGAAGAGCGCCTCAGCGGCACGCAGCCGCGTTTGCCGGTCTTCCCGAAGAAAGAGGTCAATAGCCTGAGAGACAAGCTGATCCACCGGGACTCCTCGCCGCCGGGCCTCCGCACGGAGATGAATTAACGTTTGTGGCGGCAAATGAACTTCGAGTTGATCGCCCAAGGTTTCCATATACCTGATACCCCCGTCGCGTCACCTATACGGTCACCGTTCTTTACCACAGCCATTCTGTAGTTGGACCGCTTGTATTTTACAATCAACCGAAGTGGCTGTCAAGGCCGCGAGACGTCAGCCTCAAATGGGTGGCCTTTAAGGCCCGTTCGGTATCGCGCTTCAGGAATGGACATCCTGGGATAGCCTT
>DTYU01000044.1 GCA_012961725.1 Desulfotomaculum sp. | reverse complement strand
GCAAGCATGACGATACACCCGATACGCCTGACCGGCCTGGTGATCGGAGTGCCGCAGACCTATGAGTACTTAGAGAAATGGAGATAATTTTGGCTTAAAGATGATATTGGTTTACACCAGCCCCAATCCCCGAACTGCGTAATTAACGCTCAGACACACTAAGACCCCGACGGCGGCCGGGATGAGCGCCGCTAACAGCGTCCAGCGCCAACTGTTTTGTTCCCGGCGGATGGTGTAAAGCGCGGTGCCACAGGGCCAGTGGCAGAGCATAAAGAGCATGGTACATAGGGCGGTGAGCCAGGTCCACCCCTGCTGTTCAACCAAGAGTTGGCGCAGGGAGGCGATGCTGCCAGGCTCTGTCAGCGCACTGCCGGAAAGGTAACTCATGATCAGTACCGGCAGGACGATTTCATTGGCCGGCAGTCCTAAGATAAAGGCTAACAGGATGAAGCCGTCTAACCCCATATTCCGGCCGAGGGGGTCAAGCTGACCAGCCAGGACGCTTAGTATCGTCACATCGCCTACAGCAGTGTTGGCCAGTACCCAGATAAGGCCGCCCGCTGGAGCAGCGATTATCACGGCCCGGCCAAGGACGAAGATGGTCCGGTCCAACAGCGAACGGACTATCACCTGGCCGACCTGCGGTCTCCTGTAAGGCGGCAGTTCGAGAACGAACGATGATGGTATTCCTTGAAGCAGTGTCCTGGAAAGAAGCCAGGAGGCGAATAACGTGACGGCAATACCGAAAACCACCAAGCCGCTCACGGTCAGGGTTGCCACAATCCCGCTCAAAGAAATTGTAACCGCACCGCCGGCAAAGATCGTGGCCAGGGCGATCAAAGCCGGGAAGCGGCCGTTACAGGGTACAAAAACGTTGGTCAGGGTGGCGATGAGCCTTTCCCGCGGTGATTCAATGATGCGGCAAGAAAGGACGCCGGCGGCGTTGCAGCCGAAGCCCATACTCATGGTGAGCGCCTGTTTTCCGTGGGCGCCGGCTCTCTTAAAAAAGCCGTCTAAGTTGAAGGCCACCCGGGGTAAGTAGCCTGCGTCTTCCAGTAGGGTAAACAAGGGAAAGAAGATGGCCATGGGCGGCAGCATTACCGCTACCACCCAGGCTGCGCACCGGTAGACCCCTAACACTAAAAAGCCGTGCAGCCATTCCGGTGCATTCAGGGCTGTGAAGAGGTCCGTCAACCGCGCTTCCACCCGGAAGAGTCCGTCTGCCAGCACCGCCGAGGGGTAGTTGGCGCCGGTCAGTGTTATCCAGAATACACCCGCTAACAACCCGAACATAATCGGGAAACCCCAGACGGGCGAGGTTAGGATGTTGTCGATTTTGCGGTCCCAGTCGGTTTTCTGTTCGACTTCTCTGCTAATGACACCACGGGCTATCCTTTCCGCGGCTTCATAAATGGTTTGGACAATGCTGTCCCTGACTTCATTTTGCCCGTGGCCCGAAAGCTTATTGGCTTGTTTCATAAGGGAGTCCACGCACCGCTGGTATCCTATGACAGTGCTTTCCAATGGATGCATCGCTTCGCTCGAGAGCCTTTTCAGGAACTCCACAATTGAAGCGTCCCCTTCCAACAGCCGCAGCGCCACCCAGCGGGAGTCCAGTTCCCCGTTTAAGCAGGCCCGCACTTCCGGCTCTAAGGAGGAGACGGCTTCTTCTATCTTTTTATGGTAAATTGTCCGGTTTGGTTTTGGCTTGAGAGTGCCCCGGATCACGCCAACCGCTTCATCCAGCAGCTGGCCTAAACCCTCACCGGTGCGGGCTGCGGTGGCGACCACGGGCAAGCCCAGCTTTTGACTCAGTCGTCTAATATCGATGCGGATTCCTCTACGCCGGGCTTCGTCGATTAAGTTGACGCAAACGACAACTTTTTCCGTGATTTCCATAACCTGAAGGACAAGGCTCAGGTTTCGTTCGAGGCACGTGGCGTCTACCACGACCACGGTCACGTCCGGCTTTGCGAAACAGATGAAATCCCGGGCCACCTCTTCTTCAGCGGAATTGGCCAATGGGGAATAGGTACCGGGCAGGTCGACAACGATGTACTTGCGGCCGTCATGAACCAAACTGCCCCTCGCCTGCAAAACCGTTTTGCCGGGCCAGTTACCGGTGTGCTGGCGCAAACCGGTCAGTGCATTGAACAAAGTGCTTTTCCCGGTATTGGGATTGCCCGCAAGGGCGAGAATGGGCTGGTTCCGGAGAACCGGCGGGTGATACGTCCCGCTAACAGCCGACATCCCGGTTAATTGGTTACTTGGACCCGCTGCTTTTCTCCGCGAGCTTTTATTCACCGTTTGACACCACTACCTGACTGGACTGTTCTTTACGCAGGGCGACTAACGCACCGCGGATGTTATAAGCGACCGGGTCGCCCAGGAGGCTCCGCCTGACCACTTCCACGCGTGTACCGGGTACCAGACCCAGGTCCAAAAGCCTCCTGCGGGTCATACCTGCGGCGCTGATCTTGGTTACCAGGGCAGAGGAGCCGACAGGCACGGCATTCAACGTCACTAAGCCTGCCATCGAAAGCCCTCCTTTGTTTCTTAGGACTGATTAAGGATGTTAAACAGGTCTAACACGCTGGTAATATCAATAGTATGTGAAATTGTTTTAGTCTGTCACATTGCAGAACGGGAGTGGCTAGAGGGGGAATCTGGTGGGTTTTGTTTCCACTTAGTCTGCATATCCGTCTTTTAAGCCCAGACCCTTTTCCTTCCGGTAACGGCAGTGTTGGAGGAACTCTTCCCTGCACTTGGGATTCAATTCCAGGAAGTCTAACAGATTTTCTATGGCCCTTATGGTGGGAAGACTTAAATAGTGTTCCATGGCCTCTGCTTCCGCGCGGACATCGCACTGTGAATTTACGGTCTTCAAAAAATCTTGCAATATTCTGTTCCTATCAACCAAAAACCTGCCTACCTTGCTGCCTTTTTCGGTCAACACTAATTCTCTGTATTTCTTGTATATCAAATAATGCTTTTCGCTTAATTTCCGGATGGCATTGTTGACCGACGGCAGAGTAACATTCAGGCACGCTGCAATGTCGCTTACCCTTACTATGCTGTTGTTTTGCGAAAACCGGTAGATTTCTTCAAGGTAGTCTTCCAGGCTCGGTGACAGCACGGCGCACTTCCTTAAATTCAAACATTTTTTTGAAAAGCTCTTTCCGTACATTATTATGTTTTTGACCGGCTAATTTTTCTAACCGGTTGGCGCGGTTTTGCCGTTTAACATGCCAGTCTGCAATCTTCAATTCGACATTTGCAGAAGGTCGCTTAACTCCGGAATTTCTGGTACACTGTTATGGTAGACGATGACGGATTGTTTCGGGAAAGACACCGGGTTGATAAATAGCTGATAGCTTGCCCGGTGGTACAAGAGGGGTAGCAATATGGAAATCGGGCTTATCGGCCTGCCGCTGGTGGGGAAAACCACGTTTTTCAACCTGCTCACCGGTGCCGGCCGCCCAACAGGCGTTCCGGGGGAAACGAAGGTACACGTCGGTTCTGCCGCTGTGCCCGACAGGCGGATAGACTTTCTTGCGACGGTCTACCGGCCCGCAAAGGTGACTTATGCCCGGGTGGACGTTAGAGATATTCCGGGTTTGGATCCGAGGGGAGGAGACAGGGCCGCAGGCGTACGTTTTTTGGAAGAGGTGCGCCGCACCGATGCACTTTGTTTCGTGGTTAGGGCGTTTGGCGCTGCCGCGGTACCGGCTTATTTTAATGAGGTTTTGCCTTTTCAGGAGTTCCAGGAGCTGCACGCCGAGATCCTCTTAGCGGACATTTTGTTGGTAGAACGAAGGTTAGAGCATATCAAGAGCGGCAAAAAAGCGGCGAAACAGGCTCCGGTGGAAATCGCGCTACTTGAGCGCTGCCTCGAGTCCCTCAGTAACGAGCAGGCGATAGGAAAGCTCGTTCTTGCGCCGGAGGAGGCGGCGGTTTTTGCCGGGTACGGCTTCCTTACCGTCAAGCCGATCATCGCAGCAGTGAACCTCGATGAAACGGGCCTGCGGCAGGGGAACTATCCGCAGCGGGAGATGCTTATTAGCTATACGGCAGAGCGCGGCATACCGCTCGTCGAGGTCTCCGCGCAGATTGAAGCCGAGATAGCGCAGTTGCATCCTGGCGACCGGACGGAGTTTCTGAATGACTTAGGGCTCGAGGAGCCAGGGATCGTACGCCTTGCGCAGGCAGCTTACCGTGCGCTCGGGTTGATCTCCTTTTTCACCGTGGACGGGGACGAGTTAAAGGCCTGGACGGTAAAAGAAGGAAGCACTGCAAGAAGGGCCGCCGGAAGAGTGCATTCGGATATGGAGCGCGGTTTCATCAGGGCCGAAGTTATGAAATACCGAGACCTTGAGCGATTAGGCTCACCGGCCAAGGTCCGGGAGGCAGGCCTGTTGCGGGTTGAAGGGAAGGACTATATAGTAAGGGACGGGGATGTAATTCACTTCCGGTTTAAAGTTTAATTTTCGAACCAGTAACAAAACTCTTCACCTGGTCTATATTGTCGCGGCTTTTTTGCGCTAAGTGCCTCTAAGGTATTGACAACCTTCCAAGAATAGTTTATACTCCACTTTGAAGTCTTGGTTTTACTCTTCCTCACTCGCAAAGACACACGCTGACTCTTAATTTTTTTACTGTCGCATGTTCCGATAATCACAAGTTCAAAGGGAGGTGGGTGCCGGTCCAGACAGACTTTAGCTGATTGACCTTTGTATTTCTTTTTCGCGAGAGTTGTACTCTGACAGAAATCAAAGGACTAAGATTGCATCTGTCTTAGGAAAAAAGGAGGTACATAAATGTCCATAAGGATTGAAAGGCCCGAACCTCATGGCGGCAGACTGATCGACAGGGTGGTAACCGATCCGGCTGCCGGAAAGAAGTTGGCGAAAGGATGCCCCGCACTTGACATCAAACCGACAGTCGATGAAAAAGGCACGCCCGTACGGAACGTTTACCGGGAAATCATGTCTACCTGCTACGGCTTTTTCTCCCCGGTAGAGGGGTCGATGAGGCAGGCGGAAGTGGAAAGAATTCTGAAAGAAAGAAGACTTTTAAACGAATGGATATTTCCTTACCCGCTCGTCTTCGACGTTTCTGAGGAAGATCATAAGAAATTGGGTATTACTTCGGGAGACAGGGTGCTCCTCAAACTAAAGGGAAAACCGTTTGCGATCCTCGACGTAGAAGAAATATACGAGATTGATCCGGAGGAGTTGGCCACCAAAACCTTCGGAACCCCGGAAGCCAATCCCGAAGTTGTCAAGGAGCCCTTCAATAAGAAGCACCCAGGCTGGGTGATATACAAAAGCCTAAATAGAATCATATATGCGGGGAAGTACAAAATCATCAATGAGCCAAAGTTGAGATCGCCTTTCGACAGGTTCTGGTTCCCGCCGAAAAAGTGCAGAGAGGAGTTCGACAGGAGGGGCTGGCGGACGGTGATCAACCACCAGACCAGAAACGTCCCGCACGTCGGCCACGAGCACCTGATGAAAAATGCCGCTTACACCGGCGATCTCGAACCCTGCCACGGCATCTTGGTTAACGCCGTGATTGGCGTTAAGAGAAAAGGCGACTATCCGGATGAGGCGATTGTCGAAGGGCACGAGGCCGTAAACCTCGGCGGGTACATCAAGCCGGAGAGGCACATGGTCAGCATTCTGCTGTGGGACATGAGGTACGGCAACCCGCTTGAATCCTTGCTCCATGGTATAGTCCGACAGAACATGGGCTGCACGCACCATATGTTCGGGCGCGACCATGCGGCTGTCGGTGAATATTATGACATGTACGCCACGCAGATCCTCTGGGGCAAGGGCGTTCCCAGTTTCGGGTTTGACAAGCCGGTTAATGAAGTGCCCTACGGCTTGAAGATCAAAGCACAGAATATGGCCGAGTTCTGGTACTGCCCGAAGTGCGGTGAGATTGCGTACAGTGGAAGCTGCGGTCACACTAAGGAAAAACAAAAATTCAGCGGCAGCTTCATCCGGGGGATGGTAGCTGAAGGTGTCTTTCCGCCTGGAGTCATCTTCCGTCCCGAGGTCTATAAGGTTGCCGTGAAGTGGTGGAAGCATTACGGGTATCCGTTCGTTACCCCGAAGTACTTAGTGGAACGGGAAAAAGAACTCGAGGTCGACCTGGCAGACATGGACATATAGATAAGGTACTAATTAGGAGGTGAAATCATGGCCAAATTGTTTGTGGTGCTTTTAGACGACAGCCGCTTGAAAAAGCTTGAGGGAAGCGGGCTTGAAAAGAAGGTCAGTAAGCTCTTCGGCGGGGCGCTCAACGCGTTCAATTTGGAGGTCAGCGATGAACATGCCGCGAAGATTCTTGAGGAGTTTGGCACCGCCCGGATCGACTCGCGCGGGGCTATAACAGACGTTCCCATCGCCTTCAACCGGGTGGTTTTCGACGAAATTGCGAAGAAAAAATCCCTCGGTCCGGAGGTAATGGACGGGGTTTTAGCCCGGGTGGCCGAGATCAAAGAGGCTGCCGCAAAGGAGAGCGAGTTCCTGCCGGCCCCGGAGATCGAGGTGTAAAAAAACGTACGGGCTGGGAAAAAGCCGCCTGCTTTTGCGGGCGGCTTTTTATGTGGAAGGCCCCGTAGATCGGCCGCTATTGGGCCCGACGTTGCATGTGGTTCGGTTGAACTGTTCCGGCCTATCTGTTAAAATAGAATAGAAGTCGCCGGAGTGGCGGAATGGCAGACGCACGGGACTTAAAATCCCGGGGAGCAAGGCTCCGTGTGGGTTCAAATCCCACCTCCGGCACCAGTGGTTGATAGGATTGAGTGTTTTGTAAATTGACCGGCGCCCAACAGATAGACTCCTAAAAGCGCCAGTTGTCTCTGACAGGCTGGGCAACGAAACAGGAACGTGCCCGGCTTTCTTGTTTAAGGAGAACGGCGGAATGCGATTGGAAGTATACTTATGTACTTATGTCTTGACATTTTCCTTAACTGTTTGCAAACTTGAAGGTACTGAAAAGATAAGAATCGGCATTGTTTTTCTTGACAACCGATGAGAAGTATGTTAGCATATCTCGGCGTTGTTTTATGAAAGCTGCCGGCGGGAGGTATAACCCGTAGGAAAAAGCTAATGGCAACCGTTCTTTCACCTGGTTCCCTTTCTTTGGCGAAAGGGAGGCACTGGTTTATTTTTTCCTTTTTTGGAAGCTTATCGCCGCGCCGATCGAAAGAAGTACTCTGTTTAAGGGAGGTTGAGGGATGGCAGCAACAGGCAACAGTCAGCGGGTCAGCTACGGGAAGCTGAGAGAAGTTTTGGAGATCCCCAATCTTATCGAGGTGCAGCGGAAATCTTACCGTTGGTTTTTGGAAAAAGGCCTGCGTGAGGCGTTGAGCGACATCTCTCCGATTAAAGACTTTACTGGCAACCTTGTCCTCGAGTTCCTTGACTATACCATCGGGGAGCCGAAGTATTCGGTGCGGGAATGCAAAGACCGGGATGTTACGTATGCGGCCCCGCTAAGGGTCAAGGTGCGTCTTATCAACAAGGAGACCGGTGAGATAAAAGAACAAGAGGTTTTCATGGGTGATTTCCCGCTGATGACGGAGAAGGGCACCTTTGTGGTCAACGGCGCTGAGCGCGTTGTCGTCAGTCAGCTTATTCGCTCTCCCGGGGTCTATTTCGGTGAACAACAGGACATCAGCGGGAAAAAACTGTATACCGCGACGATTATTCCGAACAGAGGCGCCTGGCTGGAGTTCGAAACGGACGTCAGCGACCTCCTCTGGGTGCGCGTGGACCGGACAAGAAAGGTGCCTGCCACTGCACTGGTCAGGGCCTTGGGCTACGCCACCGATGCAAGGATTATGGAGCTTTTCGATAACGATAAGTATATTCAGGATACACTGAGCAAGGATACTGCGACCACAGAAGAAGAGGCCTTGATCGAAATTTACAAACGGCTGCGTCCCGGAGAACCGCCGACGGTCGAGAGCGCGAGAGCGCTCCTGGCAAGCCTTTTCTTTGACCCCAAGCGGTATGATTTGGGCCATGTCGGGCGTTACAAACTGAATAAGAAACTCCAGCACGGCGTGCTTTACTGGTTTCGGAGCACTGAACCCCAGG
>DTYU01000043.1 GCA_012961725.1 Desulfotomaculum sp. | reverse complement strand
TTAACCTTAACAGTTAAGCGAGGCTGTTTTTTCTGACCTCCGACTTCTGACATCTGACTTCTGAAATAAGGGGGTGTATTGTTTGCCGACGATAAGCCAGCTTGTCCGCCAGGGCAGGGAAACGTTGCGGAAGAAGTCGGCATCGCCTGCCTTGCGCGGTTGCCCCCAAAAGCGCGGTGTTTGCACCAGGGTCTATACCACTACGCCGAAAAAACCGAACTCGGCGCTTAGAAAGGTGGCGCGTGTGCGCCTGACAAACGGGATGGAGGTTACGGCTTACATTCCCGGCATCGGGCACAACCTTCAGGAGCACTCTGTGGTTCTGGTGCGCGGTGGGCGGGTGAAGGACCTCCCGGGCGTGCGCTACCATATAGTCAGGGGCAGCTTGGACGCGGCAGGGGTCCAGAACCGTAACCAGGGCCGCTCAAAGTACGGGGCGAAACGACCTAAGAAGTAGGCGAAAGGGGGGGAGTATGTGCCGCGTAAAGGACCCGTTCCACGGCGCGAGGTATTGCCGGACCCGGTTTACCAGAGCCGGTTTCTTACAAAGCTTATCAACCAGGTAATGCTGCAGGGAAAGAAAAGCATCGCGGAAAAGATTTGTTATGGTGCGTTTGATATCATAAGACAAAAAACTAACAAAGACCCGCTTGAGGTTTTTGAGCAGGCGATGAAAAACGTGATGCCGGTTTTGGAGGTCAGGGCACGTCGCGTGGGCGGTGCCAACTACCAGGTCCCGGTGGAAGTGCGCCCTGCACGGCGGCAGACCTTAGCCATTCGCTGGCTTACAAATTATGCCCGGCAGCGTGCGGGAAAGACAATGGAAGAGAGGTTGGCGGCAGAGATATTGGATGCCGCTCAGGGTGTAGGTGGCGCCGCCAAGAAAAGGGAAGAGACCCACAGGATGGCGGAGGCGAATAAGGCGTTTGCACACTATCGCTGGTAAAGGAGGTGCTGAGGTATGGCGCGTGAGTTTCCGCTCGAAAGAACCAGGAACATAGGAATAATGGCCCACATTGACGCCGGGAAGACCACCACGACCGAGCGTATCCTGTTTTACACCGGCAAGGTTCACCGGATAGGCGAGGTGGACGACGGGGCTGCCACGATGGATTGGATGGTACAGGAGCAGGAACGCGGCATCACCATCACCTCAGCGGCTACGACCTGTTACTGGCGCGACTGCCGTATAAACATTATTGACACACCAGGCCACGTGGATTTTACTGTCGAGGTGGAGCGCTCGTTGCGTGTACTCGATGGTGCGGTGGCGGTGTTTTGCTCAGTCGGCGGCGTGGAACCCCAGAGCGAAACCGTTTGGCGGCAGGCAGATAAATATGGCGTTCCGCGGATTGCGTACATCAACAAGATGGACCGGACCGGTGCTGACTTTTTCCGGAGTATGCAGATGATCAAGGACCGCCTTGGTGCAAATCCGGTGGCCGTTCAACTGCCGATCGGCGCGGAGGACTCGTTTTGCGGGGTTATCGATCTCATTCGCGAAAAGGCGGTGATCTACTTAGATGACCTCGGGACGGTCAGTGAAGAAACGGCGGTACCGGAAGAGATGAAGGACCTGGTCAAAGAGTACAGAGATAAGCTGATCGAAACCGTTGCTGAGGCCAACGAGGAACTGATGTTGAAGTACTTAGAGAATAAACCTTTTACGGTGGGAGAGATCAAGCGGGGTTTGCGGCAAATCACTCTATCGGTGAAAGCAATCCCTGTTCTGTGTGGTTCTTCTTACCGGAATAAAGGGGTGCAGCCGCTGCTTGATGCAATTGTGGATTATCTTCCTGCGCCGACCGATATTCCCGCGGTAAGCGGCGTGGACCCGGAAACAGGCCTTGAGGACCGGCGGTATGCGCAGGACGACGCGCCTTTTTCGGCTCTGGCCTTTAAGATTATGGCCGATCCGTACGTTGGGAAGCTTTCTTTCTTTAGGGTATATTCCGGTTGGCTCAAGTCCGGGTCGTACGTTTACAATTCAACGAAGCAAAGGCGCGAGCGGATAGGGCGTCTTCTGCTGATGCACGCTAACCATCGTAAGGAAATTGACGAAGTGTACGCCGGAGACATCGCTGCCGCAGTAGGGCTTAAGTTCACGACCACCGGTGATACCCTTTGTGACGAGGAACACCCGATCATTCTTGAGGCAATGGATTTTCCGGAACCGGTTATTTCTGTAGCCATCGAGCCTAAGACTAAAGCGGATCAGGACAGGATGGGGCAGGCGCTTATGCGCCTTGCGGAGGAAGATCCGACTTTCCGGGTGCATCTCGACCCCGAAACCGGGCAGACGATCATTTCGGGAATGGGGGAACTGCATCTCGAGATCATTGTCGACCGGTTGCTCCGTGAGTTTAAGGTTGGGGCGAACGTAGGCAAGCCGCAGGTTGCGTATCGCGAAACCATTACAAGAGCGGCAAAAGCAGAGGGCAGGTTCATACGCCAGAGCGGCGGCAGGGGACAGTACGGCCACGTCTTCTTAGAAGTTGAACCCCGCAGACCGGGGGCAGGCTTCCTTTTCGAGAACAAGGTTGTAGGCGGTGTTGTTCCCAAGGAGTTTGTCCCTGCGGTGGAAGCCGGGGTACGCGAGGCGATGGAAAGCGGGGTGCTTGCCGGATACCCCATGCTCGATGTACGGGTGGCACTAATCGATGGATCCCACCACGAGGTCGACTCCTCTGAGATGGCCTTCAAAATCGCCGGGTCGATAGCATTTCGGGAAGCCGTCTTGCGTGCGGATCCTGTGTTGTTGGAACCGGTGATGAAGATCGAGGTCATTACCCAGGAGGAGTATACCGGGGACGTGATCGGGGATCTCAACTCACGGCGGGCGCACATCGAGGATATAGAGGTGAGGGACGGTAACCGGTTGATCCAGGCCTTCATACCGCTGGCCGAGATGTTCGGTTACGCGACCCGGCTTCGTTCATTGACACAGGGACGTGGAACCTATACAATGCAGTTCGACCATTACGCTGAGGTACCGCGGAATCTTAGGGAAAAAATCGTTCAAAAATACCATATTATGTAAAGCAAGGAGGAAGGGATTTCATGGCGAAGCAGAAATTTGTGCGGACGAAACCCCACGTGAACGTTGGGACGATCGGGCATGTCGACCACGGGAAGACTACTTTGACCGCAGCGATCACCCTGTGTCTGTCCAAGCAAGGGATGGCTTCGTATAAGAAGTATGACGAGATCGACAACGCACCGGAAGAGAAAGCGCGCGGTATCACCATCAATACCGCACACGTGGAGTACGAGACGGAGAAGCGGCACTACGCCCACGTTGACTGCCCCGGGCACGCGGACTACATCAAAAATATGATTACCGGCGCGGCGCAGATGGACGGGTCGATCTTGGTCGTTTCAGCGGCGGACGGACCGATGCCGCAGACGCGGGAGCACATCCTGCTTGCACGGCAGG
>DTYU01000042.1 GCA_012961725.1 Desulfotomaculum sp. | reverse complement strand
CATCTGCCGGTAGATCAGCCCCTGCAGAAGGTGGCCGTACTGCACCGGCACGGCCACCGGCCCCGGCGCGGTGAAAAAGACCGTGAGTTGCATAGGTTCCTCCGCTCTTTAAACACCTAAATGGATAACATCAACGTTCCAAGACAGTCTGAGGATTATTGTTACGACCACTTCTCCGCCCTCGCAGTACCTTACCGCAGTTCCTTTAGTAATTCCTGATACCAATCCTTCTTACGTGACTGTTTTTCCCGCCCGGCTTCCTTGACCTTGGCCACGATGGCTTCCGCCACGCGACGCTTGCGTACGGGGTCATCTAACTTACGCCACTGCTCGTAAAAAGCGTGGATACGTCCTGCAACATCCGTAGGTTTTAGCGCCTGGATTTGCTCAACCAATTGATCCACCTGTGCCTCTTGCCGGTCAACAGGCGCCTTCGCCTCAAGTTTCAGACGCCCGTAGCCACTCGACGTTTTGGCGCCAACACCCACATTCCACAGAGCATGAGAAAGAATCTCAAAGACCGCCTCCACCCATGCCGTTGGCCCAGATAAAGCAATCAAGTACTTACCGGTGGCCGCAAGAAATGGGACCGGGTTCGGGCTGTCCCAGTCTGCCGGTGGTTTGCCATCACCGCGGTAATAATCCCGGTGATGCACCGTCATCACATCAGGATGCAACAGCGGTTTTTCCGTTGGTATTGGCAGGGCGTCGAAAAAAGTAACGTACCCGGCAGAATCAGTATCACCGAAGACAACCTTGTATGCCTCTGATTCCGCCTGCCACTTTTCTCCCAGGTGCTGGCGGGCGAAGGCTGCGGCCAAGCCTTTGAGCGCACTGCCGGGAATATAGGAAACGCCATAGATGTGGTGTAAAGCGACCGAGGTCTCAAGCACGCTTTCCTCGCCCAGCCCCACCGCCATGCGCCCTGAAACTTCGGCTTCCCGGCACACGGCACCGTAATCCCGCAACACTCCTTGCCAACGCTCAAACCAGCGGGCATACGCCTCATCGACTGCTATCTCGGCCACTTCCCGCACCAGTTTAGGCCGGCTATCCTTGTCTTCTTTGGCCACGTTGAAGATATACCGGTCGAGCCAAAGGCCCGCATTGGTGGTCTCGCTTTTCCGCTTGTCAATTAGACATACCCGCCGCGTGCTCATTCACCCACCTCCTTGTCGGCAGTCGCCTCCACACCGAGTACCGACTGGGCGAACCGTTTGTACCATGTTAGGGCGGTCAACACCTTGCGGGTAAGGTACATGTACTCTTCAAGCTGGGCCTCGCGGCTTTGTCTAAGCAACTCATCTTCCCGGATCACCTCCGCAAGGTGCGCCAGTAGTTTCTTCCCCGCCGCACCACCGCGGGCCTCGACGAAGGCCAGTGCCTGGGCCAACCCGGCGGTGCGTACGAGTACCGGTAACCGGTGGGCCAAGGAACCGTACTTCTGCCGCTCCTCTTCGCTTACATTTTTGACCTGCTCAAAAATCTTTGCCGCGTATTCCTGACTACGTGTTCGCACGGCTGACACCCCCTGCAAGCCGTAACCGGCATAGCCCCCGGCCCACCGTTGCCTTGCCACCCAGTTGCAGCGGCTTGTTAATCAACTCCGTTAGCTTTTGAAACACTTCTTGTGTCCCGATCTTAACCTTATCCACGGGCGTCGCCACAACCAGCCCAGAGAGAATCGTCTCAGCCGGCAGGGCCTCTTCGTACCAGAGCCCGCCTTGCTCCACCGTTTTCGCGTCTTCCCGGAGCCTTATCCGCGCCGTGATTTCGGTAGCCGTCTCCACCAAGAAACTCAAGACCTCATCGTGCAGGACGCAGAAGCGGTCTGCGAAGAACCGCCCCCATGCTGGGTCATCGGTAAAGACTTGCCCCTGGATCCAATCCGCCCATGCTTTCGTTTTTTTGTCGCTACTCGCCTTGAGGTCAAGATCTTCGAGAATAACTTGGTCACGTTGCACAATGGCGCTCACGCCGTCAGAGACCAGGCAAGAGGCAGTCGAAGCAGGCTCCGGCACGTCTGGCGGCGGAGCGGCAGCGGCAACGCATGCCGCGTCCCGCAAGAGACGGTGCAAAACATATGGGGAGGTCACCCAGGCAAAGGTGGCTTTAAGGCTCCGCACAGGCAGTGCCAGCAACCGCTGGTCCGATATCTGTACCGAACCTGCATGCTCCGAGGCTTCGGTCGTATCTGGGCCGAAGATTTTCTTCTGCAGGTCCTTGTCTCTACAAGCCTCCCGTAATACCCCTTTAAGGGAAGAACCCGGAAGGTAAGGGAGACCGGTTGCCTTCTCGCGGGCTACCGGTAAATCGATCACACCGGCGGCTTGTCCCGTTCCGGCGTGAAGCGGCGAAAAGGCGTGTACGAAGAGTAAACGGGCTTCCATCTCCTCAGAACCTCCTTCAAATCAACGAGAATTACAGAGTCTTCAGAAAAGCGCTTAGAACATCAGGATCGCCGCCAAGCGGCTCGATCTCACCTGCCTCCGCCTTGTCAAGGACAGCCGTGACCGTCTTCTCTGCAACCTTAAGCACAAGCTCCCCGGGGAGTTCTGTGAGACCGGTGCCTTCAAGTATCAGCGCCAATCCCACTGCCCCGTCGGCACAAGCCAAGGGACGAAGAATCAGCGGGCTGGCCAGCCGGTCGTAATCCTTTCTTTGAAGAATGGTGTCTTGCGGATCGTCCTTATCTTTGAAATGAAACACAACCGGCAAACCGAAGGCCGCCCGCGGAAATTTGTTAATATTCAGCACGTCATTGGGATGCTTTGTACTTCGCTGGCCCATAAGCCTTCTAATGGCATCTGGCTCCGGCCACTTGCTGCGACCGGGCTGCTTTGGCAAAGTGCCGGGATGGCGGGCCTGGCGGAACTTCTTTAGGCGCGTTATCAGGTACTTCCAGGCAGCATCTGGGTTACCCTGTCGCTTGGTCACCTTCATTTCCGGTTTGCGGGAAAGATGAGGCACGCCAGCGGGCCACTCGCCGTCGACCACATGTTGCCGCAAGCCTCTGCGAATCTCAGATTCGACCTTGGCAGTCCGCGGTGGAGTTACCGGCTTCCCGTTAACACTTACCAGTTTGAGCGCCCCAAAGCCACGCCGGGTGCGGGCGCCAACTCCGCCAAAGGTCTCCCAGGCCCAGAGTGCCGCCTCGACCTCGGCCTGGTGCTTCTGGGGAAAAGTAAGGGTAAGCATGAACTGTGGCCCGACAACCACCTTGCCAGGAGGCGTCTTATCTTGGAGCGGAAACGCAGCATAGGCCAAATCCCTCCAATTGGGCGAAGGGCGGGTCCGCGTTACAAAAGGCTGTTCGGTCTGGCCTCGGCCGGTAATTTCCAGCCTAATCTGTACCTGCGACGGGCACGGTTTCTTTTCCGTGCTCGCTGCTCCCCAAAGCTCGTCCTCCCTTGCCTTCATAGCCCAGAGATCGCCGTTTGATTGTCCGCCCCGGCAGACCCGCCACCAAAAGCGAAGCTGACCCCGAATCGCAGGCCCGCGAATGAGCGTTACTGGGTCGGCTTCCCCCGGCACGACCCCACCGCCAAAAAGCGGCGTGATGAGTTCATAATGGCGGACCTGAGTCACCAGTGCAATCTCTTTGCTCTTAAGGCGGCGCTTGTCGTAATCCGGCTGAACCCGTGGCGGAGAAAGCTCGCTGCCCTGCTCGTCTCTTGGCAGTTTGCGCATATCCTTATGTCACCTCCATAGGGTGCAATTGACCATCCCAGACACCCAGTACGGCCAAGCCGAAACCGTCGTGGCGGTCCTGCTCGCCATCGCTGACAGCCTCCATCCAGGTGGCTTCGAGCCACTTCGCCAAGGCATCCTCGTCACCCTCAAGTCGCAAGAAATACACACTGCCCGCTGGGGCAAGACGCCGCGTCGGCTTGGCTTTCCCCTGCTCGAAATCCCAGCCTGACACCACTTCGGGCCGCTTAACTGCAATCGCCCGCAGCGTCGGTTTCACCCCCTGCCGTCGCTCAAGCAGCCACCGCGGCTTCCAGCCATCTAAGAAATGGGCCGGCGTCAGCAGTATCAGGCGGCAGTGCCGCGAAGCGATGATTTTTTGTTTCAAGGATTCAGGGAAAGACGGGAACGTCCGCTGGCTCTGCCTCCAGTAAACCAACCGTCTTTCCCCGCCCAGCGGTGCAACACCCGGTCTTAAATCCAGAGTGTCCACAGCAACCGCCAGGCCCAGCCGGCGCAGAGACCTCAGCATCCCCGCTTCAGCAGTACGGACAAATTCCAGGCCGCGGGTCTGAAACAGCGCCCCCCGCTCTTCGTCGGCTGTTTGCGTTTCAGGCCTTATACTTACGTGCATCCGTGCTTGTGAAACCGGGCCGTCGCACCCTAAATCGCTCAAGCTTACCTCCTTATCTGCGGGTGCCTCCAGCCACTTTTCAAAGTAGGGCCACCGCCAGTATGGCAGCACCCGGCCGTGCAGCTTGCGGGGGTCAGGCTGCGGCAGCCCGACCAGTGCCATTTCCGGTGCTGAAGCAGTCAGATCGGTCTTTGCCCCGGGCGGCAATGCCAGCGGCACCAACCGTTTAAGCCTCGCCTTGCCCGGCTGAGCCGGCTCCAATTCGAGTAACAGAGCGTCGGCCGGTGCCGCAACCAGCCACTCGGCAACGTCCTCGCCGGTTGTGTCCAGCTCCGCCAGTAAGGGCCCGCGCACCCGAATACGCTTGATTTCTTGTATGGCATCAGGATCAAACCGGCCGTACTTGTATAGACCGACGCGTGTGCGCACACCCCCTGCCACAGTAGACGGAAACGGGAACTTCAGCGAAAAAGCCCGTGCCCCAGGAAACGGCCCGAAAGGTCGACCATCCCTGACAATCAGAGGGTCACGGGGCTCAATGATCCAGACGCTCACCTCTGCTCCTCCTCCCTATCTGGTGTAGCCACCCTACGTTCACCCGCAAGCTCCATGGCAAGGGCGAATTCACGCGCAATAATGATCTCGTCAGCCAACTGGTTAAGCGCGTCAAACGAGAACTCACCTTCCTTCAGTCGGCTCTCTAACTCCTTTAAAACCCCCTCGGCTATTTCTTCGGCGCCCCGTTTAGCCCGCTTGCACCGCAAGATCCGGACGGCCTCAACGCGTGCCGCTTCTTGAAGTCTGACCCTTACTGCCGTGTCTGGGTCCTCATCCCGCACCTTAAGGGTCCTGGCAAGGTCCCGGAGTTCATAAGCGGCGCCGTCAGGAATCGCTTCGGCAAGGTGCAGCTCAATGAACCATTCAAGCCACCGGTCCAGCGTGCCCCATGTCCCCTTAACTGTCCGCGATTCCCCGCTCCGCTTACACAAAGTTACCGCTAAGGCATTCTTCCCCGGCAATGATTTCGCCGTCTCCTCAGCGTTACGTCCCAGCTCCAGCGCATCGGCCAAGGGATCAAGGTGGTGGACAATGACGATACCAGCAGAGAGCGTCGGCGTAGTGCGGCCATCGTCCGCCCGAAAGCTTGCCAGTCGCTGGCGGAAGGTTTCGGCCAAGCTACGGGCGCACGCGAGCACCTTGTGTAGCGGCACCAGCGCCAGGACATCATCTCCGCCAGAATAGATCAGTGAGCCTCGGTGGCTCCGCACAATACCCCGCACGTCCCGAGCAAACGAACTCTGTGTACGAGAAAGCTCACGGTGTTTTTCGGGCGTCTTCTGGGCATTAATCACTCTTCCCATGTGATCGCCGTCCGCGAGCAAAAGAGCATAGTAAGGAAGCGGCTTCTTGCCACCAAAGGCCTGTTGCAGAAAGCGGCGCAGCGCCTCTTTGGCTTGAGGCAGCCGGTCTTTGGGTAGGTACTCACCGAGACGTTCCTCAAAAAGCAAATAGCCGTCATGCCTCCCAAAGACCGGATGAGGCATCCCGACCGTGCCGAGTGCGTCTGATGCAATACCGAGTTTCTTTAGCTTTTCAATGTATTCGGCAACGAGTGGGCGATCTCTCTCAGTAAGCCTTTCGAGCAAGGACAGGGCAGCGACGTGAGAGGTGCTGAAAAAATGCTCTTCTTTCCCCCGCCGGCCGTGCCGCTTCAGCAGACAGATCCCGCACATGCGCTCACCGGACCTTACGCCATACTTGATGCGAAGTTCAGTTTCTTTAGTAGCCGCTTGACGGTAAGCGCTTTCAGGAATTACCGACTCCCGGCAGCCATCGAGCGAGCATTTCAAAGTGGCACTTCCCCAGATAACAGGCGGAAAGTTGTATGTCACCTTCCGGGCATTCAGCAAAGCTTCGGCCCAGGTGCGCGTCTCCGCGTATCCGCGAGACAAAGGATAGGCCGCCCAGAAAATCTCCAAGAAGTCTTCAACTTGCCGCTTCGCAACCGCCCGGTCAATATCAGTTCCTCCAAGTCTCCTGTAGGCATCGTCACGAAGCTCAGCAAGCCGCGAAAGCACGGTTTCTCGGACACGCTTCCCTAATTCTTCTGGGTTTTGCTCCACTATTGTCACAATTCGGTTTGGCACATTAAAATCGTCAGATTGCAATTCGCTAAGGTCTTGGGGGGCAGGAAAAATTAGGCAAGAAATACCGCCGCCGTTTTGGCGAATCATCTCCCACGCCGCTGCCTTAGCCAACTCGCTCAACAGCCAGGAGCCAAACCACAGGTCACGGCACCGGCGGGCAGTAGCGATAAATTCTTGCACTGGCCCAAGGTGAATAATCATTAGCTGCGTTGCCGACATGAGTAGCACCATTACCTCCCTTCGGATAAGTACTCAGCGGCCAATCTCGAAATCTCTCCTCATCACCTCCCTTGAACCCGTCGCTGATAGTTCAAAGACCATTATAACGGTTCTCCCAAAACAGAGACTCGCACCTCTCGCGCCAGGTCGCGGCACTCTTGCAGATCAACAACCTGGGCAAGCTCGTACCGCGTACGATCATGAGGGGCTTGGTAAATCCACAAGACTTTAGGGAATCCCCCACTCAACCCGTGAATGGTAGCCAGAATAGCCGCAGCGCCCGGGGCAAGGCCTGGAAGAATGACATGGACCTGTCTTTCTGACCATTCCTCTGGGGCCAGACCGATTCTGTGTACGTATTCCCTTGCCTGTGACTTGAGATCTTGTTGGGGATCGAAATGAACCGGCAGTTCGATTAGCTCTTCCACGTAGACACGATATTTCGCGCCCAGTTCCTCCCGCTGAGAATCGGTGAGGGGGTGGCCGCTCAGGTTCACGACGATGACCTCTGACAGCGGCCCCACCTCCCTCTCTCTATCCATAGAGGCGATCTCCTCCGCAGTCGCTTTATAGGTCGCCGTGCCACGGCGCACGAAAACGACAGGTGCCTCGATACGTTCACCCGAACGAATGAGCTCATGTGGTTTATCGGAAGAGCGGCTGATGATTACAACACCAATTAGGCGCTGGGTTTGCGGATGCATGACTTGGCTAAACCTAACCTCCGGTACTCGATTGCAATAGTGGCTCAACGCATCGATTATTTCTCTCTCAAAAGCGTCCGGATCCTCTGGTGCAAAACCCGGCACATAATCCTCAGGCTTCTTGTAAGTAACCCGGGGACGCTTTCTGTTGTCCCAAACACCCAGGATGAGATACCCGGTACCGCCCGGAGTGTTGGCTATGGCAGTGACGTCTTTGACAAATTCCGCTCTATTCGGTTTCGTACTTAAATCAAGCGTCACCTTGAGGTCTACTTTTGGTGCCTCGTGACCCAGGTCCACATAACGTCTGATACGCCGCCAAATAGTCACGTTCACCGCTCAACCTCCTTTTCAGCCCATCCAAACACAGCGGACCGCAAAGCCTTTCCGACACCGACCCGCGTCAGAACGCCAACTCACTCGCATCGAACGCGTCATCGCGCAACGACCACCCCTCGAGATCCCTTCCCCTCTACCGCCTCCCCCGTGCCTGCTCCCGTACCGCCTGCAGGTTTACGATCTCGGCCACGGCAAAGCGGGGCGGCACGGAGT
>DTYU01000041.1 GCA_012961725.1 Desulfotomaculum sp. | reverse complement strand
GTTGTAAGGCTTGGGGGGGGATTGGGCCTGAGAAGGGGTTTTCAACGCTTTAAGCGCATAGTCGTCAAGGTCGGTACGAGCTCCCTGACGGATAAAGCCGGCCGGCTTGATCTGGCAAAGGTCGAGAAGCTCGTGCGTGAGGTCGCCGACGTCCACAATGAAGGACGGGAGGTGCTCTTAGTCACTTCCGGGGCGATAGGTGCAGGCGTTGGGCGCCTGGGCTTGAAAACCCGCCCGCGGACCATTCCGGAGAAGCAGGCGTGCGCTGCTGTGGGACAGGGACTGCTGCTGCAGATTTATGAGAAGCTTTTTGCCGAAAACGGGATTGCGGTAGGCCAGGTGCTGCTGACACGGGACGATCTCTCCGACCGCCGCCGGTTCCTGAATGCGCGCAATACCCTGCTTACCCTTTTGAAATACAGGGTCTTGCCGGTTATTAACGAAAACGATACGGTGGCCGTTGACGAGATCCGCTTCGGCGACAACGATACCCTTTCGGCACTGGTCACCAACTTGGTCGACGCCGAGATGCTGCTGATCCTTTCCGACGTGGACGGCCTGTATACCGCTGATCCCCATGGCAGCGCGGGGGCCCGGCTCATTCCCGAGGTTACCGCGATTACGCCGGAGTTGCAAGCACTTGCTGCGGGTGCCGTTTCGCGCACGGGCACAGGCGGGATGGTTACCAAGTTTCAGGCCGCACAGATCGTAGGCCGGGCCGGGGCGGTGATGGTCATCGCCGCTGCTGATGCTGAAAACATCATCCGGCGGGTGATGAGGGGCGAAAACGTGGGGACAGTCTTCTGGCCGACAGAGCGCCTTGAGGGCCGCAAACGCTGGATCCTGTTCGGGGCGAGCACCAAGGGGCGGATTTATGTCGATGCGGGCGCGGCGCGGGCGCTCTGCGAGCGCGGCAAAAGCCTGCTGCCCTCTGGCGTTATCCGGGTGGAGGGCGATTTTGAGGCCGGGCATCCGGTCAGTATCATCGATCATACGGGGAGTGAAATCGCCCGGGGCCTGGCCAACTATTCGGCCGCCGAGGTGGACCGGATAAAGGGTGTGAAAACCGAACGAATCGCTGCGCTGATTGGGGCTCAGCCCTTTGATGAGGTGGTTCACCGGAACAACCTGGTTTTGATGTAAATGGAGGAAGGAAGATGGAAAGACTGTGGGCGCCCTGGCGGGCGGTCTATGTCACCCAGACCAAGGACGAGGATAAGGCGGAATGCATCTTCTGCGCCAAATTGAACGAGACAAGGGATGCAGAGAACCTCCTTTTGGTCCGCCGGGAGCTGTGCTTCGTCCTGATGAATCTTTTTCCATATAACAACGGGCACCTCATGGTGGCGCCGATCCGGCACGTAGCCGATATCACCGAACTCACGCCAAACGAATCGCTTGCGCTTTTCCAGCTCACGCAGGAGATGGTGGAGTTGATAAGGCGGGTTATGGGACCCCACGGCTTCAACATCGGCATCAACCTTGGGCGGGTTGCCGGCGCAGGTTTCCCGGGCCACTTCCACATCCACATCGTGCCGCGTTGGGACGGTGACACCAGCTTTATGCCGGTAGTCGGGGAGGTTAAGGTGATATCTGAGAGTCTCGAGCAGACTTACGCCAAACTAAGGAAAGGACTGGAGGCGGAATAAAATGACCGAGATTGAAGCGGCGGTAACGGAAAAGGCAAGACGGGCGAAAGAGGCGGCGCGGCGCCTGGCCTACATGTCAACAAGGGAAAAAGACGCCGGGCTTCTGGCGATGGCCGGCGCACTTGAGGCGAATATGGCGGAGATCTTAGCCGCGAATGCGCAGGATCTTGAGGCGGGCAGGGCAAAGGGGCTGAGCGGTGCGCTCCTTGACCGCTTGATGCTTAATGAGGCCCGGGTAAAGGAGATGGCCCAGGGACTGCGGGATGTGGTCGGCCTGCCGGACCCGGTGGGCGAGATTGCAGCCATGTGGCTGCGGCCAAACGGCCTTGAAGTGGGCCAGATGCGGGTGCCGCTCGGGGTCATCGGAATGATTTACGAGGCACGCCCGAACGTAACCGTTGACGCCGCCGGTCTGTGTCTAAAGGCCGGCAACGCGGTGGTGCTGCGGGGCGGGTCAGAGGCCATCCGCTCCAACACCGCCGTCACCCGCATTATCGCGCAGGCCGCCTACGCGGCGGGCATTCCTGAGGGGGCGATCGAGTTCATCGACCGGACGGAGCGTGAAGCCGCGCAGGTGCTGATGCGGCTGAACGAGTATATCGACGTGCTCATCCCCAGAGGCGGTGCGGGGTTGATTCAGACGGTGGTGAAAACGGCCACCGTACCGGTTATTGAGACCGGAGTGGGCAACTGCCACACGTACGTGGACGAGTTTGCGGACCTTAGTAAAGCGGAGTCTATCGTCATCAACGCCAAATGCCAGCGCCCCGGCGTCTGCAACGCCATGGAGACCCTTTTGGTGCACCGGTCCGTAGCATCCTCCTTCCTGCCGGCGATTGCGGCGCGCTTGAAAGAGCGGGGCGTGGAGATCAGGGGGTGTCCGGAGACCCTGAAGCACGTGCCTTGGGCGGCTCCCGCGGCCGAAGACGACTGGTACACGGAGTTTCTCGACCTGATCCTATCGGTGCGGGTGGTGGCGGGCCTGGAGGAGGCGATCGACCACATTTACCGGTACGGCACAAAGCATTCGGAAGCGATCGTTACAGAGAACTATACCAACGCCCGGCGCTTCCTGAAACAGATCGATGCCGCCGCGGTTTACGTCAACGCCTCCACCAGGTTTACCGACGGCGGACAGTTCGGGTTCGGCGCGGAGATAGGCATCTCCACGCAAAAGCTTCACGCCCGGGGGCCGATGGGGCTGAAAGAGTTGACCACTATTAAGTACATCGTCTTTGGCGACGGTCAGGTAAGGGAGTAACCCTGGGTCGAGTGTGGCCATAGAATGAACGGGGTCATTTTTGCAATAAAAGAATTTACAGAGAATTGATTATTCCCGGTTAGGCAGTTATAATTGAGGACAAACGGGGAGTTCACCGTAAAGATGCGACTCGGGTTAATGGGGGGGACCTTCGACCCGATCCATTACGGCCATTTGGCTGCGGCAGAGGCGGCGCGGTATGAGTTCGCCCTGGCGAAGGTGGTGTTCATCCCGGCGGGGCAGCCGCCCCACAAGCCGGAGCAGACAGTCTCCCCGGCGGTTCACCGTGTGGCGATGGTGCGACTGGCGATAAGCTCAAACCCGTACTTTGAGATTTCGACTATGGAAGTAGAGCGGCCGGGCCCTTCCTATACGGTGGACACCCTTGCTGAGTTCCGGCGGCTTTGCCCGTCTGCGGCGCTTCACTTTATCACCGGTGCGGATGCGGTGGCGGAAATTCCCGCCTGGCACCGGTTTGAAGAGCTGTTGGGGCTCTGTTTGCTGGTCGGTGTTACCCGCCCGGGCCACTCTTTGGAGGACCTGCGGGAGGGGCTGACCGGGCTCGGAGCGGAACTCCGGCAGCGGATTCGTGTGCTGCCGGTTCCCGGGGTGGCCGTCTCTTCATCGGAGATCCGGGAGCGGGTCCGCACAGGAAAACCGATAAAGTACCTGTTGCCGGAAGCGGTGGAGGAGTACATCTTCCGGCACGGGCTGTACATTTAGGGAGTTTCTCATGGGAACGTTCGTTTTCTGGATGCATCCGGGTTTTACCCGTTGCTAATAATAACTGTTAAGAAAAGAGGTGAACTCAGTGGCTCGGACCCTTTACGTGGGCAACTTGCCGTGGGCGACGCGGGCGGAAGACCTGACTGCAGCCTTTGCGGCTTACGGTGAGGTGCTGTCCAGCCGGATCATCTCCGACCGGCAGACGGGGCGTTCCCGGGGCTTCGGCTTTGTCGAAGTGCGCGACGAGGATGCGGAAGCGATGATTGCCGCGCTGAACGGCAGCGAAATGGGCGGTCGGGTGATCGTCGTGAACGAAGCCCGGGAGCGGCAGGAAGAGGCCAGGCGGTAAGCTTATTCAGGAGGTGGAGCTTTAAGGAGGAATGGTATTGGACCTCGGTCCCCAAGTTTTGCTAAACCTGGTCATCCAGGCCGCCGAAGAGAGGAAAGCCTTTGACATCGCAATCCTGCAGGTAACCAATCTTACCACAGTCTGCGACTACTTTGTCCTGATGAGCGGCCGGTCCACGGTACAGGTTAAGGCAATAGCCGAGCACATCCAGGATAAGCTTACGGAACGAGGGATACCGGTTCTGCGCCGGGAGGGGTTCCGCGAGGGCCACTGGGTGTTGTTGGATTACGGGGATACAGTGGTGCATGTCTTTCAGAAGGAGGAGCGCGAGTTTTACGCTCTTGAACGCTTGTGGCGGGATGCCCCGATAGTAAAACCAGCGGTAAGCGGCTTGACCTGAAAGCACTTTTTTCTTATAATTAAGTTTGTGTGGGGCTGTGGCGCAGTGGGAGCGCGTTTCCTTGGCATGGAAAAGGTCGCGGGTTCAATTCCCGCCAGCTCCACCATGAATGCCGGTAGCATGCCTCTTGTCTTTGATTCAGACGGGGGCTTTGTTTTTAGAAGCCAGGAGACAGGAGAACCCGCTTCTTTATTCTGAATTCTGGCTCCTGAATTCTGTATTCTGACCCGGAATTCCAACTGGAGGAGGCTCAATGAGGTACCCGTTCACGAGCATAGAGGAGAAGTGGCAGCGCCGCTGGGAAGAGGACGGCCTATATTTCGTTGAGGACTTTGATGCCCGGCCGAAATACTACTGTCTCGAAATGTTCCCCTACCCTTCCGGGAAGCTCCATATGGGGCATGTACGCAACTACGCCATCGGGGACGTGGTGGCGCGGTTCAAGACGATGCGGGGCTTCGCCGTCTTGCACCCGATGGGCTGGGACGCCTTCGGGCTGCCGGCGGAGAACGCCGCCATCAAGCACGGCGTCCACCCGCGGGACTGGACCTGGGCGAACATCGCCTTTATGCGCGAACAGTTGAAAAAGCTCGGCGTCGGCTATGACTGGCGGCGGGAGTTTGCCACCTGCCACCCCGGTTATTACCGTTGGACCCAGTGGCTTTTCCTGCGATTCTATTATCATGGTTTGGCCTATAAGAAAAAGGCGCCGGTCAACTGGTGTCCTTCCTGCGCCACGGTGCTGGCGAACGAGCAGGTGGTGGCCGGTGCGTGTGAACGCTGCAAGACACCGGTCACCAGGCGGGAGCTTGCACAATGGTTCTTAAAGATCACCGACTACGCCCGGCGTTTGCTTGAAGATATTGAGAAACTCCCCGGCTGGCCGGAAAAGGTCAGAGTGATGCAGGAGAACTGGATCGGCAGGAGCGAGGGCGCATACGTGAGCTTTCCGGTGGTAGACCACCCGGCAGAGATCTCTGTTTATACCACCCGCCCCGACACCCTCTACGGCGTTACTTACATGGTGCTCGCACCCGAGCACCCGCTGGCTGAAGAGTTGACCGCCCCGGGATGCAAAGAGGCGGTAGCGGCATTCGTTAACAGGGCGCGCGCGCTCAGCGAACTCAGCCGTACCGCCGGCGAGGCCGAGAAGGAAGGGCTTTTCATCGGCGCTTACTGTGAGAACCGCCTGACCGGGGAAAGGCTCCCGGTCTTCATAGCGAACTATGTTTTGATGGAGTACGGCACCGGTGCGGTGATGGCGGTGCCAGCCCACGACCAGCGCGACTTCGAGTTCGCCAAGAAGTATAACCTGCCGGTAAAGGTGGTTATCCAGCCGCCCGGAACCGAGCTTGATCCCCGAACCATGACCGAAGCCTATGTGGACGAGGGAGTAATGGTAAACTCCGGCCCTTTCAGCGGCATGGAGAGCGAAGAGGGCAAGAAGGCTGTCACGGCATACCTGCAAGAACGGGGCTGGGGCGGGCATCAGGTCACTTACCGGCTCCGGGACTGGCTCATCTCCAGGCAGCGCTACTGGGGGGTGCCGATTCCCATCCTTTACTGCGCAAAATGCGGCACCGTTCCGGTACCTGAGGAGGATCTGCCGGTGGTGCTGCCGTACAACGTGGCCTTCAAGCCCACGGGGGAGTCGCCGCTCAAAGACTGCCCGGAGTTCGTGAATGCCACGTGCCCGCGCTGCGGCGGGCCGGCCTCCCGGGAGACGGATACGATGGATACGTTCGTCTGTTCCTCGTGGTACTACTTCCGGTACACCAGCCCGCGCGAGGAGAACGGTCCCTGGGACCGGGCGAAGGTGGGCCGCTGGCTGCCGGTGGACCAGTACATCGGCGGGGTGGAGCACGCCATCCTGCACCTGCTCTACTCGCGGTTTTTCACGAAGTTTCTTTGCGACAACGGGCTTGTGGGGTATGACGAGCCTTTCACGAACCTTCTCACGCAGGGAATGGTCCTTAAAGACGGGGCCAAGATGTCCAAATCCAAGGGGAATATCGTCAGTCCCGAAGAGATCATGTCGAAGTACGGTGCGGATACCACCAGGCTTTTCATCCTTTTTGCCGCGCCGCCGGAGCGTGACCTCGAGTGGAGCGACCAGGGGGTGGAAGGGTGCGCCCGGTTTCTCGACCGTGTATGGCGGATTGTCAGCGCCGTGCTGCCCGAGGTAAAAAAGGCGGCCCCGCCCAAAAAAGACCTGGTGGGGGTGAACCGGGAGCTGCGCCGTCTTACTCACGTGACGATTAAAAAGGTGACTGAAGATATCGAACGCTTTAACTTCAACACCGCCATAAGCGCCGTGATGGAGTTAGTCAACGGGATTTACCGCTTCTGTGACCGAGTGCCGCAGGTTGACCGGGATCCCGGAGCGCTGCGCGAGGCGACCGAAACGGTGGCCGTTCTGCTTGCGCCCTTTGCGCCGCACATCAGCGAGGAGTTGTGGGAGCGGCTGGGACATAGGGAAAGCATTCACCGGCAGCCCTGGCCGGAGTACGACCCGGGCCTGCTGGTCGAAGAGAGGATCACGGTGGTGGTGCAGATCAACGGAAAGGTGCGGGGCCGGATCATGCTGCCGCCGGCGGCGACTCCGCAGGAGATGCAGGACGAGGCCCTGCGGGAGCCCCGTATCCGGCAACTCCTGATGGGCAAAACCATGAGCAAGGTGGTGACCGTACCCGGGAAGCTGGTTAACATAGTTGTCAAATAGCCTAAAACTCACTCATTCAAAGACGGGGGATGCCGTGCGAGCGGCATCCCCCGTTATTTTTTGGACTCCGGTTTAACAAAGCAACAGATAACGCATCTTAAAAACAGGCGGTTCTCTACCGTGGGAGTGTGGCCGGTCGGTGAATACCGGCCGCCATACCCATAATTTCAAAAAGCGAAGGAGGCTGCCGGATGTCGGTAAGAAAGCTTGCGGCCGGCGAAATGGCAGAGAAAAGCCGGGCCGGACAGAAGATTGCTGTTGGAAAACGGCCTTCCTGGATGGAGCAGTTGGCGGCACGGCTTGATCTTTCGGTATTCGACCTCTGGATGATCGGCCTGACTGTGGCAGGCCTGGGGATCCTGTACCTGATAGGGGAGGTGGCGGCACGGCTGAGCGGTGTACACTGATTTGAAAAATACAAGCGGAAATTCAAATTCAGGCTTCGAACACTTCTTGAGTACGCCGCAGTTTCTATTAGCCGTTAGAAAATTACATGTGACCATGAACACAACTTTCCAAGAGCTTATCGGACCGTCCCCCGGTGATTTGGAATCAACGCCAGAGGCTATAAGAACCGGTTTAGACACTAACCTTTCTTTCGAAAGAACAATATTTTTTTGCCGTAAAGAATATTTTAATACTAAGTGAAAAATATCACTTTCACGGCAGGAAAAAAATCGGTGCTCTCGAAAAGATATTAAAGTAGTTT
>DTYU01000040.1 GCA_012961725.1 Desulfotomaculum sp. | reverse complement strand
GCTAGATAAGAAAAAGATCAACCAGCTCGCCGGCTTCCGCGCCCGTCGCATCGATCGACAGGCGTACGAGCCCGTCGGCCCGGGCGAGTGTTGCAATGAGGCCGGACTTGCCTAAAATGGGCTCCGCCACCAACTCGCCCCCCTTTTCTACAAGCCTGACCCTGAAGTAATCCTCCCTTCCCGGAGCGGACCGGAGTGAACGCCCCAGCCGTACTCGAAGGGGCACTCTTTTAAGCAACTCCGGTTCAAGAAGCGGCCTCACTAGTAACTCGAAGACCAAAAGCGCCGAGCCCGGGTGGCCGGGCAGGCCGAAGACCGCCTTCCCATCCACCACCGCCCCGACGGTCGGTTTCCCGGGTTTTAGCGCTAACCCGTGGAACAGCACCTCCGCTCCCGGAAGCGACGCAATCGCTTGCAGTGTCAGATCACGCGTACCTACTGAACTGCCGCCGGAGAGCAGCACCATGTCGCATTCTCCCACCGCCCGGGCCAGGATGTCCCGGAGCACCGGCAATTCGTCCTGGACGGTGCCGAAAATAACCGGCACCCCGCCTGACGCCTCGACGGCCGCCGCCAGCGCGGGCGTGTTCACATCCCTGACCTGCCCCGGGGCGGGGATGGCTTCGGCGCTCACGAGTTCATCCCCCGTGCCGATGACGCCGACGACGGGGCGCTTGCGCACCCGGACGCGCACCACGCCGCAGGCTGACAGCAGCCCGACCTCCTGAGGGCGCAAGCGTTTTCCCTCATTTGCAACCACCGTCCCCGCCCGCACGTCATCGCCGCGCCGCACAACGTTTTCCTCCGGTGCCGCCGGCCTCAGCACAGCCACGATATCGGGTCCGGCTTCCTCGACGTGTTCGACCATCACCACCGCGTCTGCTCCTTCCGGGAGCATGCCGCCGGTTGGAATCCGCCAGGCTTCACCCTGGTTCAAAATACCACCGGGAGATCCGCCCATTAAGACTTCGCCCGCTACTTTGAGGTAAGCCGGGAGTCCCTCCGAAGCACCAAAGGTGTCCGCAGCACGCACCGCGAAACCGTCCATCGTTGACCGGTCAAACGCCGGGACGTCGTCCGGGGCGTGTATATCCTCTGCGAGCACCCGCCCGGAGGCCGCAGTCAGGGGTATCTCTTCTACGGTCAGCCTCTTCAGCCGTTCCGTCATCCTTTCACGGGCCGCGGCTACCGCCAGCGTCGTAAAAAGCAAGCTGTAGCGCCTCCACTTTGTCCTGTCGCAGGAGACCGGTTTAAGGGGTGGTACGGGAAAATCGTAACACAAAAGGTCAAACCCGGTCAATGAAAGCCTTGCGGCAGGCTTTACATGATGGCAGGAGCCGCGTGCGGAAAAACTGCCTGCTGACTGCATTTTCAGCCTACGGTGGCGCCGGCCCGGCGGCATGGGGGACTAAATAATGATTCCGAAGAACCCCAGCAACACAAGCAACAGACCTGCCACCGGCCCGGCGCAATCCCCCAGCCACCGGGACATACAGTTTTGACCCAGCCCGATCCCCAACCAGAGAAGGAAAAGGCTGAAAAGAGAAACCGTAAAAGCAGTGAGCAAAGGGTTCAGCCCAAAGACGCCGGCGCCGAGACCCGCGGCGAAATTGTTCAGGGCCAACGCCATTCCTAAGAGAAGCGCCTCCTTCAGGTCGATGTGGCCTGAATGGTCTACATCGGCCAGGGAAGGCGCGGTCAAAAGCTCCGTTAAACGCCTTTGCCCCGCCGTTTCTGGAGGAGGCTGTTCATACTCCGCCTCCGCCGGATTAACTGCCGCAGCCTTCCTTCCCGCGCGGCACAACTCTTCGTACAGGACCCAGACTCCGGTAGCGATGATGACAAGCGCACCAGTGTACTTAGCAAGCTCAGGCGAAATAAAAGAGGCCAGCCATTTCCCCGCTATGAGCGTCAGCAGGGTGCCGGAGCTTGTGGTAAATGCTATAAGCAGATTAGAAGAAAAGGGCACCCGGATCCTTCTTATCCGCAAGGATATCCCCACTCCTAAGTTGTCAAGGTTTGCCGCGATGACCAGCAGCAGTATGGCAAACAGATCCACCGTTCTCCCTCCTAAAACCCCCGTAAACCCAGGTTATGAACAGGAAGCAAAAGCGTTACGCAGGAGGCAGGACGGCAGAAATCGATAGACTTTTTTCGCGCAGCAGGAGTCTCGCAACATGCGGCGAAAAACCAATAGAAAAGCCATGGAAAAGGGGGGCGGTTTTTTCGCCCCCTGCCCTCTTTAGCCGAGTTTTTCAGCAGCAGTTTTCCGGTACAGCTCCCGGAGATGTTGCGCAACCGGTCCGGCCCGGCCGGTACCTACCGGGCGGCCGTCCACCGCCACCAGGGGCATTATTTCAAGCAGGGAGTTGGTAAGGAAGGCCTCGCGCGCAGTAAAGAGCCGTTCCGGCCGAACCAGGGATTCTTCGGCACGAAGCCCCGTCTCTCGGGCGACCTGCAACACCATCCTCCTCGTGATGCCGGGGAGAAGGCCGCTGGAGACGGCAGGCGTTATCAAGGTGCCTTGCTCAACTAAAAATACGTTGCTTGTGGTTCCCTCACACAAGTAACCGGCAGTGTTCAAAAACAAACCTTCATCGGCACCCGCGGCCACCGCCTCTTTTTTGCCGAGTATATTCTCCAAAAAATTGAGGGATTTCAAAAAGACCAAAGGCGAGCGCTCGTTCCGCGGGAAAGAGACCATGACCGCCCGGAAACCGCGCGTATAGAGCTCCGGTGAATAGGGCGTTCCCGCCCGGACCGTAACGAGAACCGTAGGGGGAGCGGTTTCTGCCGGGTAAAGCCCCGCCCCCCTGCCCCTGATGACCGTCAGACGGACGCTGCCGTCCCGGAGGCTGTTCGCGAGCATCGTCTGCTCGACCGCGTTTTGCAACTCCTCCGGCTTAAGCATGCCCGCGAAACCGAGCACCTCCGCCCCCGCAGTCAACCGTGAGACGTGTTCGGTGAGCATAAAGGGACGGCCGCCGTAAACCCGGAGCGTTTCGAAAAGGCCGTCCCCGTAAAGAAAACCCCGCTCCAGTTCAAGCAGCGCCAAATCCAACGGAAGGACCGACCCGTTAAGCCAGATAAAGGTTTTAGACGGAACGAAGGTCGCCATGGAAAACTCCTCCTGCCTTTATGCTCCTGCCCCGCGCCTCCCATCCCGCCGCGGGGCCCAGAACAGCCCCGCAAAGCTCAGCGCGGCCGCCGCATACATGGGTGCGTGATATCCCCAGAGGGAAGATAATACTCCGCCTAAAAAAGGCCCGGCCGCAAAGCACAGGTTCATGTTGGCCACCAAGATGCCGGTGGCGGTGGCGCGTTCTTCCCCGGAGCGCAGGAGCAGGACGAGCGCGCCGATGTAAAGCGTTGACCAGGCGGCCGAGAGCATGACATGCACCGGAAGCACTTGCATGAAATGAGAGAGAGCTGTATAAAGCAGAAAAACGGCGCCCGAGAGACACAGTCCCAGCCGGAAGAGGCCGGTGCCTGCATAGCGTTCGACCAGCGTCATCAGCACCACCTGTCCGGCATAGTTCGCCGTACCCACCATCCCGATCCAGAACCTGTCCGCCCCAAGCTCCTGGAGGTACAGCGGGAAAATAATCCAGACCGCCGATGCTCCGAGGTGGCGCAGAAAAAAAGGCAGGTAGACCGCGCGGTTGCGCCAAAAAACCGGGAAAGACCGGGGTGCGTGCAGCAGGCGCAGTTTGTTCCACTCTTCGAGTTTGAGGCTTATGAGAAACGCAACGGTGCAAACGACAAAGCTGAACAGAAAAAGAAGCTCACATTCCTTCAGCAAGGCCGCCGCCGTTGCACCGAAAATCCAGCCCAGCGAACTCATGGAACTGAACTTCCCCACCCCGCCCCGGTCTTCGTATGCAAGCACCACGAGCGACCCGGTGGTGATCCCGAGAGCGAGCCCGACTGCGGTACGTACCGCGAGCAGGGAGGCGACGTCCCGTGCTAACAGTTGCCCCAAGAAGGCAAGCGCGCTGCCTGCAAGCCCCACTCTGACAAAGCGCAGCCTGCCGAGAGAGTCTGCCTGCGGCCCGATCACCAGTGCGGTCACAAAATAGGCGAGGCCGCTTGCCGCACCCACCAGTCCTACATCAAAGCTGCTGCCCCCTAGCTCTACGGTCAAGAGCGGGATGAAGACCCGTGAGGACTCTATCGCCGCATTCAGCAGGAACCCGATCCAGATGGGGCTCACCAGGAAGCCCCATATTCTCCCCGGCAAATGTAAAAAACCTACCTCTCCCTCTCACCGATAGCCCTTTTCAGCACTGAATTTGGTTCGATTATCCCGGTGGAGACGATCAACCGCAGTCCGTCTTCCACCGGTATATCGAGGTAGAGCAACTCCTCCTTGGGGATAAAGAGCAAGAAACCGGACATCGGCAGCGGGACGTGCGGGACAAGCACCTTAACCAGTTCCTGGCCGGTCCTATTCTTGACGACTTCACCTGCTTCACCCACGATAAAGCCCACGGCCCAGCTCTCCGGACGCGGGAAGCGCACGAGGACCACTTGGCGAAACACCTGTTTCCTGTTTTCGCCGAAGGTCTCGACGATCTCTTTGGCGGTCCGGTAAATCATGCTGACGAACGGTATCTGGAATACTATCCGTTCCCAAAGGGCCAGGAGACTGCGGCCGATAACGTTTGTAGCGAACAGGCCGACCAAAAGGATTAAGACTAACGTTACCAGCACGCCAAGACCCGGAATTTTATACGGCGTAACATAAGCCAACATTCTCCCGGCAAAACCGTCGATGAATCCAAAGAGCTTCCACAGTATCCAGACCGTGGCCGCCCCGGGCAGGATTACCGCCAGTCCGGTTAAGAAATAGTTACGCAGATTCCGCTTCACTTTTCGCCCCTTTTTCAAAAATAATCTCGGCGTCGAGCCTCACGCTGCTGAACTCCACCACACTGACCGGTTCATCCCCTCGGTACGGGGTGACCACGAGCAGGCTGGCTGCTTCGTAATCCACTTTTTCCACCCAGCCGAGGGAAAGGCACCGCCCTTCCGGCCCGACAAGACCGGCAATCACGCCCCTGAAGCTTTCCGGTGCGATTCTCAGAAGCTTCGGCACTTTCAAAAGGGCGGCAGCGGCGGCCGCCGCTTCCTTGGGCAATGGGTGCGGGGTGACCGCGTTCGCACCCACCGGCGTCTTTTCCGCCCACAAGAGCGGCTGGCCCACTAAACTTTCGAGTTTCTGCCTGTCCTTCTCCGAAATCGGTTCCCCGGTGAAGATGCTTGTCCGGGCAGTATGGAAGCTGCCAAAAGGAAGAACCTGCCTCCTTGCTCCCGTAAAAAACTCCCGCCAGCGCCCGTTGCGGAACGCGGCGCGCGTTTCGAACGAGCGGCGGCGGACTCCGGCGGGCACAGGCAGACGGTAGACCAGAAAGCCGGATGCCTCCCAGGTGTTCAGGAGCGGCTCGATCTCGCCATGGCGTTGGAGCGCGATTATACAATCGGGCCTGGTCAGATTGACCTTATGGTACTTGAGCGTCCGCCCGAGGCTGCCCCCGACCAGCCCGGTCGTGTTGATAAGCACCCGATCGGCACCGGCCGCAAAAGCCTGCTCGACCATCCTTTTGGTGCCGGTGAGTGCCGCCGCAACG
>DTYU01000039.1 GCA_012961725.1 Desulfotomaculum sp. | reverse complement strand
GAGCTTCACATCGTCGGGGGTCTCAACCCGGCGCTCAGCTTAGCGTATTTCGAAGAGATGCTCAGGCGGGTCCGTGCAATCCTGCCGGGGGTGACGATCAAGGCGCTGACGGCGGTAGAGGTGGACTATCTTGCCCGGCGGCACGGCATCACGGTTACTGAGGTGCTGCGCCGGCTGAAGGAGGCCGGTCTTGATTGTCTTCCGGGCGGCGGGGCAGAGGTCTTTGCACCCAGGGTGCGGGAACTCGTCTGTCCCAGAAAGATCAGCGGGGAGCGCTGGCTTGAGGTCCATGCAGCCGCGCACGGCTTGGGCATACCTACGAACGCTACGATGCTTTACGGCCATATCGAAACGATCGCTGAGCGGGTCGACCACTTGTTGCGGCTGCGGGAGTTACAGGACAGAACGGGGGGCTTCATGACCTTCATTCCGCTCGCCTTTCACCCACGCAACACAGAGATGGAGGGCTGGGGACTCGGACCCACCACCGGTTATGATGACCTTAAGATGCTTGCCGCTGCGCGCCTGCTGCTCGACAACTTTGCGCACATTAAGGCTTACTGGGTGATGATCGGGCCGAAGATCGCGCAGGTTGCGCTGAGCTTCGGTGTCGACGATATCGAGGGCACCGTTATCGAAGAAAAGATAACGCACAGCGCCGGTGCCAGCACCCCTGAACTGATGGCCCGTGCAGAACTGGTCGAGCTGATTAGGGCGGCGGGATATCTCCCGGTGGAGCGCGATGCGCTTTACAACGTGATCAGGGAGGGGTTTTGAGTGAGACTCCGCTTGGGGCGGGTTGACTACCTTAACTGCCTGCCGGTTTACTATGCGATTGAGAAGAGGCTTGTTCCTGTAAAGACACCGCTGAAGGTTGTCAGGGGGGTGCCCGCCCACCTGAACCGCCTGTTTTTCGAGGAGAAGCTTGACGTCACCCCTCTTTCTTCAATAGAATACACCCGGCACCCTGGAGAGCATTTCATACTGCCGGAGATATCGATAAGCGCCGACGGCCGCGTGGCGAGCATCCTTCTTTTCAGTCGCGTGCCGGTTACGGAACTCGAGGGCTGCAAGGTGGCGGTAACGGCTTCCTCCGCCACCTCCGCCGTGCTGCTCCGCATCCTCTTCGAGCACTATTATAATGTAAATGTAACATATCTCACGCGGCAGGCGAATTTAGATGCGATGCTCGCGGAGGCTGAAGCAGCGCTCCTGATCGGGGATGACGCGATGCGGGCGGCGCAGCGTATCAAGGAAAAGGAGATGCCCATAAGGGTAACCGACCTTGGTGAGGTTTGGAAGGAGTTTACGGGGGAGAAGATGGTTTACGCCCTGTGGGTCGCACGGGGGGAGTTCGTCCGCAAACACCCCGAGGAGACGAGTCTCTTAGCGGGCATCCTTGTTAGTGCGCGGGAGGAGGGGATGCAGCGGTTGGATGAACTCCTCCGCGTTGCCCGCCGGAGGACGAAACTGCCTGATGGGGTGTTGCGGGAGTACTTTGACCTGGTAAAGTACGGCTTTGATGAAACCTACCGCCGGGCGCTGTTGCTCTTTTACGATTATGCCTACAAATCGGGGTTGATAGCGGAAAGGGTAAACTCATTGAATGTCTGGGGGGAGACCGGTGGATAAGGATGCGCTTCTTGAGAAGGCGGTGAGTGGTGAGCGCCTTTCTGCGGAGGAAGGCGTGTCGCTTTACTATGACTATGACCTCTTAAGCTTGGGGAGGGCGGCTGACACAGTCCGGCGCAGGCTCCACCCGGAAGGCATAGTCACCTTTGTGGTGGACCGCAACATCAACTACACTAACATATGCAAGTCTGGATGTCTGTTTTGTGCCTTTTACCGGCGGGAGGGGGATCCCGACGCTTATCTCCTGACTCATGAACAGATATTAGAGAAGGTAGCCGAACTCGCGGCCCAAGGGGGAACGCAGGTCCTCATCCAGGGGGGGTTGCACCCGCGGCTCGGACTTGACTATTTCACCGGGCTTTTCCGCAAGATCAAGGAACGGTTCAAGGTGCACATCCATTCACTATCTCCCCCGGAAATAGTGCACATAGCTAAGACTGAGGGCCTCTCTGTAAGGAGTGTTTTGGCGCGGCTAAAAGAGGCCGGCCTGGATTCGCTTCCCGGAGGAGGAGCGGAGATACTCGTTAACCGGGTAAGGAGGGTTATCAGCCCGCGGAAAATCACCTGGCAGGAGTGGGTGGCGGTAATGGTCACCGCCTTTGAATTAGGTCTTTTCGGCACCGCGACGATGATGTTCGGATCAGTTGAGCTTCCTGAAGACCGGGTAAAGCACATCATTCGCGTACGGGAGGTTCAGGACAAGACTGGGGGATTTACCGCTTTCATCCCGTGGACCTACCAGCCGGGAAACACTCAACTTGGGGGGAGGCCGGTCGCGGTCGTTGAGTACCTGCGGGTTTTGGCGTTGTCCAGAATTCTCTTCGACAATGTGCGGAATATTCAGGCCTCCTGGGTGACACAGGGCGCCAAGATAGGGCAGGTGGCGCTGGCCTTCGGGGCAAATGACTTCGGCGGCACCATGTTAGAGGAGAATGTCGTGCGGGCGGCCGGGGCCGGCCACAGGCTGAAACAGGAGGAAATCATCCGGATAATCCGCGATGCAGGTTTTGTGCCGGCACAGCGGACGACGGATTACCGGATCATCCAGAGCTTCCTGCAGTGATAGGCACGGTGTTGAATAGTTGAACAAGCCGTGCTGTTCGTTGTCCCCCGGAGCGCAGTGCTCCGTGTAAGAGTAGCGACAT
>DTYU01000038.1 GCA_012961725.1 Desulfotomaculum sp. | reverse complement strand
GATCTTGGCCGACGAGCCGACGGGCAACCTTGACAGCCGGACCAGCCACGAGATCATGGCGCTTTTCAAAGAGCTGCACGCGGAAGGCCGGACAATCGTCGTGGTGACCCACGAGACGGATATCGCGGGCTATGCCGAGCGAATCCTGCATTTTCTTGACGGTGTCATCGTCCGGGAGGAGGCGGTTGAGCGGTGAGACTGTCTGACCTCGTGCAGTTGACCATCGGCAACCTCGCGGCGCACCGCCTGCGGGCTCTACTTACGACCTTAGGGATCGCCATCGGCATCGCCGCGGTGATCGCCGTGGTGGCGATCGGCCAGGGGGGCCGGGCCGTTCTGCTTGCCGAACTCGAAAAGTTGGGCAGCAAGCAGGCCTTTAACATCACGGTCGACTGGATGCGAGGGGAGGCCCCTACCGCCAGCACTTTCACCCTTCAGGACGTCACAGTGATCAAAGAACTTTCGCCGGCAGTGGATAAATTGGCGCCAGTCACTTCCGGAATGTTCGTCAACATCAGGCGGCCGCAGAGCGGCGCCAAACCGTTCCTCTGCCATATCCTGGGCACAACGCCCGACTTGACCGCCGTGATGAATATGCCCCTGGAGGAAGGCCGATTCTTCTCCGAAGCAGACGTGGCCGGGCACCGGCGGGTGGTGGTGCTCGAGGGCTCGCTGGCGGAGAACCTCTTCCCCAAAGGAAACGCGGTCGGCAAGCAGGTCCTCCTTCGGGACGTGCCGGTGACGGTTATCGGCGTGACGGAGAAGCAGACCGCCGGGCTCTTAGGCGCCATGGGCGGGCAGAAGTACGTCTTCGCGCCGATCACCTTCGTGCACGATCTCCTCAACACCAAGGTGATCGAGGAGCTTGACGGCACGGCGGTGACGGAGGAGGCTGTGGGGCAGGCGATCGCCGACTGTACTAAGATCTTGGAACGGCGGCACCCGAGCACCGAGGTCAGCTATACCGGTATGTCGATGGAAGAGGGGCTTGCCATCCTCGGAAAGGTGACCGGAGTGATGACCTTGATCATCGGGGCGGTGGCGGCGATCGCCTTAGTGGTCGGCGGCGTGGGCGTGATGAACATCATGCTGGTAGCGGTGACGGAGCGCACCCGGGAGGTAGGGCTCCTCATGTCGATCGGGGCGCGGCGGCGGGACATCCTGAGGCAGTTCTTGGCAGAGGCGGTCGCCCTCTGTTTAGTGGGCGGGGCGTTCGGGCTGCTCTTGGGCGCCGGCGGCGCCATGGTCATCGCTCATTTCGCCAAGTGGCCGCCGCTCATCTCGCTCTAGACGGTACTCTTAGCCTTTGCTTTCGCCTCTTTTGTCGGTTTGGTCTTCGGCATCTACCCGGCGAGCCGCGCCGCCGCTTTGAGTCCCGCGGAGGCCCTGCGCCACCAGTAGTCATTCGTGTGGCACAAAGACCACCCTCGGTAACCCTCGGAAGTGGTTGTCACCGGTGACGACCCCGCAACCGCACTCTATGGCCGTGGCATACACGATTGCGTCGGCCATGGGCAAACCCCAGCGCAGGGAAAGTTCGGCGGCAGATACCGCCAGCCGCGCATCAAAGGGGACGAGCCTGGTTTGTTGCATCTGGGCCGCAACGAGCACCGCCTTCTCTTTGCCTTGTTCCCGTAAGATTTTCTTCGTTACATCGTAAACCACAACGGCCGGTGTAACAATTTCCGCCGGCTTATCGAAATACGGCGCGTATTTTTCCGCAAGCGAACCATCGGCCAAAAACTCGAGCCAGCCGCAAGAATCTATGAGAATCAAACTCGTTCCACCTCATCGCGCTCTACAGTCGTATCCATCCCCCGCAAGAAACCGCGCATCTCTGTGATGGGGAGGCATGGAATAAGCTTGATGGTCCCGTTTTCCACCAAAAGGAGCAGCCGCTGTCCTTTCTTAATCCCCAGCAACTTGCGTACTTCAGCCGGAATGACCACCTGATACTTACTGGAAACCAACACTTCTGCCATCGAAACACCCTTTCTTTTACTGAATGATTATCGTTAATATAAATGTACCCCAACGGCGTTAAGTTATCAAGCGCCCGCTTGCAGTTTCCGACTTCCAAAGCCTCTTGCAACTCGGCATTTGCAGAATGCCGCCTATCTGGGATTAATCCCCGGATTTCTATTTTGAATAAGCGGTGCACAATATTATATAAAGGAGCTTCGATCATGCACTCAACGGAAAGGGCGGCGGGTGTTTATGCGGCCGATTTGGAAAGGCGCGGTCACCTTCGGGCTTGTTTATATACCGGTCAAGGTATACGCTGCGACCGACCGGAAAGATATCAAGTTTCACCTCCTGCACGCGGCATGCAGAACCCCTATCAGGTACCGACGCTATCGCCCCTCCTGCGAGCGCGAAGTGGGCCAAGAAGAGCTGGTGCGCGGTTACGAATACGAAAGGGGGCGCTACGTCATTCTGTCCGCAGAGGAACTCGAGAACCTGCCGGGACTTGAGGCAAAAAACGTCGCCCTCCTCGATTTCGTCGGGCGTGATGAAGTCAACCCGCTATACTACGAAAGGGCCTACTACCTCGCGCCGGTCGAGGGGGGCGAGCGCGTCTATGAACTACTCCGGCAAGCGATGGAACGGACGAAAAAGGCCGCGGTCGGCCGGGTGGCGATACGGACGAAGCAGTCGCCGGCGCTCTTGTGGCCGAGCGGCCGGGCGCTGGTGATGAGCCTGCTCTATTACGCTGACGAGGTGCGCCCGGCCGAAGCCCTCCCGGAGCTCAACTACAGCGTCCCGGTACACGAGAACGAGCTGAAAATGGCCGAGGGCCTGATCTCCAACCTGACAGCGCCCTTTGAACCGGCGAAATACCGGGATGAGTACCGGGAGGTCCTGCAAAACGCGATCAGCAGAAAGATTGCGGGCGAGGACGTGGCGGTGCCGCCGCCGCGGGCGGAAAGGGTGATCGACCTGATGGAAGCGCTTAAGGCAAGCATCGAGTTGGCAAAAAAGGAGCGGGGCGCCAAGAAGCGGAGGGCGGGAGCGTGACGCTGCCGCTGTTGAAACCGATGCTCGCGGTAAACACCCAGCCGTTTTCCAACCCGGATTACCTTTTTGAGATCAAGTGGGACGGGTACCGCTGCCTCGCCTACCTCGAGGAGAAAACGGTGCTACGCTCCCGGAACCTCCGGAACCTCACGCCCGCCTTCCCGGAACTTGAGACGATCCGCGACCGGGTTCACGACCTTCCCGCGATACTCGACGGCGAAATCGTGGTTCTCGCCGGCGGCAGGCCGGACTTCGGGAAGCTCCAGGCACGCGGGCACCTGTTCGACCGCCAAAGGGTCCAGGCGGCGGCGAGGTCTCACCCGGCGGTCTTCGTGGCGTTCGACTTGCTTTACCGCAAGGGTCTCCCGGTACTGAAGGAACGACTCGAACGGCGGCGGGAGCTGCTGAAGGAGCTTGTCCAGCCGGGTGCCGAGATAGTGGTGGCCGAGTACACCCCCGGAGAGGGTGAGGCCTTTTTCACCCTCTGCAGGCAGCGCGGTCTGGAGGGGATAATGGCCAAGCGGTACGACAGCCCCTATCTCCCCGGACAGCGCTCACCCTGCTGGAAAAAGATCAGGGCTTGGAAAAGCGCCGACCTGATAATCTGCGGCTGGGAGCCGGGCGGCGGCGCGCGCGGCCTTGGGGCGCTGCTCCTCGGCGGCTACCGGGAAGGGCGGCTGGTATTCGCCGGCAAGGTCGGTACCGGCTTTGATATCAACACCGCCCGCGACCTCATGGCGCTGCTCGCCAAATTCGCGCGGCAGGAGCCCCTTTTTGAACTCCTGCCACCCCACCGCAAGCCCGATCTGCGGTGGGTGAAACCTGTTCTGGTTTGCAGCGTAGAGTTCACCGAAACCACCAGGGACGGCCTGCTCAGGCACCCTGTTTTCCGGGGCCTGCGCCTGGACAAGGAGCCGGCGGAATGCGTATGGTTTAGAGGTTCGAAGTTCGAGGTTCGAGGTTGAAGGATTAGAATCAAGAGTGGCAAACAGTAGAGGCGAGAGCAATAATGGTGAAGGTGGCGGTTGAAGGCCGCATCATCGAGCTGAAAAACCTTGAGAAGCGCTTCTGGCCGGAAGGGTTCACCAAGGGCGACCTGATAAGATACTACGACAGCGTTGCCCCCCACCTCCTCCCCTACCTAAAAGACAGGCCGCTCGTGCTCAACCGCTACCCGGACGGCATCGAAGGGGAAAGCTTTTACCAGAAAGATTGCCCCGGCCACGCGCCGGAATGGGTCGAAACAGTACCGGTCAAACACGGGGACGCCGGCAAGGTTATCGATTACATCCTCTGCAACGACAAGCCGACGCTCCTCTGGATGGTGCAGCAGGGGGCGGTCGAGCTGCACGCCTGGCTCGCCAGGCGCGGGGCGATCAACCACCCGGACATCGCGGTGCTCGACCTCGACCCGATGCCGGGAGTATCCTTCCCGCAGGTGGTGGAGTCCGCATTTCTTCTGAAGGCGGCGCTCTCCGAGTTCAACCTGCACGGCTACCCCAAGACCTCTGGTTCAGAAGGACTGCACATCTTCATCCCCGTTGAGCCTGAATACACCCACCGAGAGGTGGCTCAGGCCATGGGATACGTCGCGGATTTCGTGGCGAAGGTATTCCCCAAGGCTACGACCGAGCGGGCGGTCGAGAAAAGGGGGGCCCGCGTCTACCTTGATTACCTGCAAAACGGCTACGGAAAAACAATGGCTTCCCCTTACAGCGTCCGGCCGCTGCCGGGCGCGCCGGTCTCCACGCCGCTTGACTGGGAAGAACTCGCACACCGGGAGTGGCGTCCGCAGGACTTCAATATCGCCACGGTACCGGCGCGCCTTGAAGCTCGCGGCGCAGTCTGGCAGGGCTTCGGCCGCAGGCAGAGCCTGCAAACGCTGACGGCTGCCGTCTTGAAGCGCCCGCTTTCCCGGTAATATCTACAACTCGAGATCTGGTGCATACAAGCTGTTCGAAACATGACTGCTCCATTTCCCACCGTTTCAATGGTTTTGCTTTTATTCATCGGGCACCCGAGAACCCCAGCCCTTCGATCAACCACTTAAGCGAAAGGTCGCCAGCAAACGTGACCGCAACCTTGTTTCTTGTTGTGGCCGGTCGGCCGGTGCGCTCCCTTGCTGTGGCGGTCCCAGGCGCTGCTTTCGGCAATTCCTCTCTCTCGTGTTGAACCGATGCGCAAACGGACTGTCTTAGACGGTGAACCTCCGAGTCCGCTGAACCCACTTGCCGGTTGCAGTTTTCATCCCCGG
>DTYU01000037.1 GCA_012961725.1 Desulfotomaculum sp. | reverse complement strand
TTCCTTCCACGCGGAGGCGTAGACGGCCAAGTTGACCCCGGCCATGTAGGTACCGGGCTTCGAAGCAAAGATGCGCAAAGTTGCATCCCGCCACGCACCCGTGTCTGCGGCACTGTCCATTTGTGCTAAGGTGTGCTTGCGGATGAAGTTTTGCTCAGGTGACTCCTCAAGCCGCGCCGCGGCCTGGATCGCCTCGTCTAAAAGCTCGACGCAGTTCGGGAAGTTGTCCCGCGTTATGCCGGAGACCCGGACGGTCAGATCGATGCGGGGGCGGCCAAGCTCCTTGAGCGGGACCACCTCGATCCCCGCCACCCGCCCGTTGGGCAACCACTTCGGCCGGCAGCCGAGAAGGTAGAGCATCTGCCCCAGGCCTTCGCCGTCAGCCCACATGATGTCGCTACACATCCAGTAGATGGCAATATTCTCCGGATAACGCCCCTCCTCCGCCAGGTGCTTCGCCAGCACCTTGTCCGCCAGGCGCTTCCCCACCTCCCACGCCGCTTTCGTCGGTACCCGGTAGGGGTCAAGCGAATAGAAGTTCCGCCCGGTAGGAAGAACGTCGTCGCGGCCGCGGGTGATCAGCCCCGACGGGCCGGCCGGAATGTAACGGCCGGCAAAGCCGTCAAGGAGTGCCTCGATCTCGCGGGAGGCCTCAACCCGCTCGTTAAGGTCCTGTACCCGCGGCAAATGCCTGTTCAGTTCCTCGAGACACTCCGGGGACACCAGATCGTCACCGAGGGCCACCGCCGCATCATCCGCGGTCACGGGCCGGCCTTCAAGAAAGCATTCAATAAACGTCCTGGTGGCCGCGTCAATCTTCTCCAAGAGCGCCCCGTAGGATTTGCCGTGCTTCAGCGATACCCGCCCCGGTTCGGCTAACAGCTCCGCAAGCTCCAAACCCATCAGTTTCGCCACCGTCCGCCGGAGTGAGAGCTCCGTACCTGCATCATACCGCAGGATGGCGCCTAAAAACTCCACCCGCCGCTTGGCCTGCGGCACTTCGCCGAAGATGTGCTGCCCGTCCTGGATCTGGGTGTTGCGGATCACGGAGAGCAGGGCGTGAGCCCTCTCTTTTATCAGGTCAAAATCGCTGTGGCCGCCTTCGAGTGGCACCTCTTTATCCAAGTTCGCCTTCTTAATCTCGTTCATGATGAGGTGCTCGAGGGTGTGCGCCCGCGCCGGGTCGGCCAAGCGCGCCCGCTCATACTCCTCAAGGTAACGGTCGAGTTCCGCCAAGTCGTCGTAGAGCCCGCCTTGGGTAAGTACGGTCTGCATGTGATCCACCAGGGTGGCGTAGCTCCGCCGCTTGGCGATCGTCCCCTCCGGCGGGTTGTCGGCGTTAGATGTAGAGATGGGGGACCGTCCCAAGCGCCAAATCGGGATAACATTCCCCGGAGAGGCCCACACCCTTGCCGGGCAAAAACTCCAGGTTCCCGTGGGTGCCGACGTGCACAATCACATCCGCCCCGAACTCCCGCTCCAAATAACGGTAGGTCGCCAAGTACTGGTGCGGCGGTGGGACCTCCGGGTCGTGCAGGATCTTACACACCTGCCCGTCGCAACGCGCGCCGGCACAGCCGCGCTTGGGCTGCACGCATACCACCGCGTTGCCGTAGCACACACCGGTAATGATGATCCTGCCCTTGTAAACCATCGCCGCCGGTACGCCCTTTTGCGCTTCTCCCGGCGGGCTGCCCCAGGCCTCAACAAGGCGGTCGCGGACCCGGGAAGACAAGCGGTCAAACCAAGCGCGGTATTCCTCGACCGCC
>DTYU01000036.1 GCA_012961725.1 Desulfotomaculum sp. | reverse complement strand
GTCGCCGCGTGCAACCCGTGCCCGTGCGGCTTTTACGGCGATCAAGAGAAGGAATGCACCTGTTCGCCGAGCCAGATACAGCGTTACCGGAGCCGGCTGTCCGGCCCGCTCCTTGACAGGATCGACCTCGACATCACGGTTCCGCGGGTGGAGTTTCAGGAGCTCACGGACCGGGCGGCGGGCGAGAAGTCGGCGGTAGTCCGGTCGCGGGTGGAAGCAGCGCGGCTGATTCAGCGGGAACGGTTCAAGAGGTCGAAAGTCACTTGCAACGCGGCCATGAGCGGCTCGCAGGTCAGGAGCCACTGCACCTTGACCCGCGAAGCGGGGCGTATGCTCCAGGCCGCCTTCCGCCAGCTTGCCTTGAGCGCCCGCGCCCACGACAGAACACTCAAAGTTGCGCGGACCATCGCCGACCTCGAGGGGGCAGAGGTGATAGACACCGCCCATATCGCCGAGGCCCTGCAGTACCGGGAGCGGGAGAAGGGGTACTAAAGCTCCTCGAAAATAGTTTCAAAATTTCGAGAATTTCGGGGAAAATTTCGGGGACACAATACTAAATTATTAATTTTCATCATTTGTGGAGGGAATGAACGTTCCCATGGAGGACTTCCTTTGAAGAAACCCCTGGTTTGCTTGGATAGGCCACAAGGAGCGGATTTGCGAGCGTTAAAACGCGTTTTCGATATGCTCAATTTTCCGCACCCGCTGATTTTCGGAATCGTATTGAACAGCCACCACGTCGAAGCGGCAAATGCCTCCTTTTCCCCTTTCGGTCGCCAAGTAATAGCGGGCCACCTCCCGCAGTTTCCTTTGCTTCCGGTAGCCGACGCTCTCCTGTGGCAACCCGAAATCCATCGAGCCCCTGGCCCTGACCTCTATAAAGACAAGCGTCCGGTTGTCGAGGGCGATGATGTCTATTTCGCCGTGGCGGCAGCGGTAGTTCTGCGCTAATATCTTATATCCTTTGGCCTTCAGGTGGTTTGCGGCAAACGCCTCGGCCGTCTCCCCGAGCCTTTTCCGGTCTTTCATCATTTAATAAAAGGCTCCTTCAACAGGGACTTCACGGGGCCGAAACTCCGCCTGTGGTGCGGCGTGGGGCCGAACCTTGCAAGCGACTCGAAGTGCTCACGGGTAGGGTAGCCTTTGTGGCGGGAGAAACCGTACTGCGGAAACTCGCGGTGGATATCCTCCATCAATCTGTCGCGGGTGACTTTCGCGATGATGGAGGCTGCGGCCACTGCGGCCACCCGTGCATCGCCGCGGACTATGCCGGTCTGGGGAAGAGGGAGGTCCGGGATGGCACTCCCGTCCACCACCACGTACTCGGGCTGGAAGCGGAGGGCCTCAAGCGCCCGGTGCATCGCCAGGAAAGAGGCGCAGCGTATATTGAGGGCGTCGATCTCTGCCACCGAAGCAACCCCCACTGACCATGTAAGGGCCGTGGCAAAGATCTGCTCCGCGAGACAGGCTCTCTTTTTGGGGGACAAGACCTTTGAATCGGCAAGACCCGGAAGGTAAACCGCTTCGGGCAGGATGACCGCCCCCGCCACTACCGGTCCGGCCAGCGGTCCCCTCCCGGCTTCGTCCACGCCGGCGATGCGGTGAAAACCCTGCCTGTTTAGTCGTTTTTCAACACAGAAAAGGGCTGCGTATCGTGCTGCCTCCTCTTCAGGTGTATTTCCCAAGAAAAAGACTCCTGGGAAATCGGCGGGAATTTGCGGGTACATTGGAAATGCCCTCCCGATATTTCCTGGTGGTACGATCTCCGGCCCCTAAGCCCCTGCATTCCTTATTTGGGGCATGGGTCGAGCGTGAATCTTCCCAGCCGGCCTTCGCGAAACTCCTTTAACAGCACAACCGCGGCCCTAAAACGGTCAACCTGTCCGCCGGGCCCTACCAGCCCCCGCCTTATCCCAATTGCTTCTAACAGCATCCCGGTGTCCGCGGGCAAAGCGATTAGCCGGTAGCGGCGCTTCAGCGCCCCCGGGTAATTCTCCTTCAGCCAGCCAAGAAGCCAGAGTGAGACCTCCTCGGTCTCCACGGCCTCCTCCTTCACCGCCCCGGTTGCTGCCAACTTGAGTCCTGCTTCCCGGTCTGCAAGGCGCGGCCAGAGCACTCCCGGCGTGTCGAGAAGTTCAATCCCCGGTGCAACCCTGACCCACTGCTTCCCCCGCGTAATTCCGGGCCGGGCGCCGACAGGTACTGCTCTTTGCCCGGCAAAGCGATTGATAAAGGTCGATTTGCCGACGTTCGGGATTCCGACCACCATTCCCCTGATCTTGCCTGTACGCCCCTGTTTGACCGTCTCACGTATGATCCTTGGGACCTTGCCGAAGCCCCTGCCGCTGGTAGAATCGAGCTGGACCACCGGGACACCGCCTGCAGCCAGTGCCGCTGCCCACGCACGGGTCTGAGGGGGGTCGGCCAGGTCCGCCTTATTTAGGACAAGTATCCGCGCTTTCGCGCCGAGAAGCGAATCGATCTCCGGGTTACGGCTTGAGCGGGGTATCCGTGCATCGATCAGTTCAAAGACCACCTGTACGAGCTTAAGGTTTTCCCGGATCATCCGCCGGGTTCTTGCCATATGCCCCGGGTACCAGTGGGCCTGCATAGGAACTCTTCCCTTAGCGAACAATTCTGATCCTGTTCGGCGGCCAATATAGAACCACGGCCTTTCCCACGATCAACTCCCGGTCCAGGAACCCCCAGACCCGGCTGTCTTCGCTGTTCATGCGGTTGTCGCCGAGCATAAAGTAGGCGTCTTCTGGAACCTTTACGGGTCCGTAATCTGCGAAACAGGTGCCCGGCGGCAGGTAAGGTTCCGGCACCCGACGTCCGTCAATGAAGAGACTGCCGCCGGAGAGCTGGACCGTTTCCCCGCTGAGGCCAACCAGACGCTTAACGTAGTTCTTTTTCTTGTTAAGTGGAAAGTGAAAAACAATTATGTCGCCCCGCTCGGGCGGGTGAAAATAGTAGGAAAGCTTCGAAACGATGATCCGGTCTCCCTGAAGGAGCGTGGGCATCATCGAGCTGGAAGGGATGTAGAACGGCTGAAAAAGAAAAGCCCGGATAAGTATGGCTAAAACGACAGCGATTATCAGGGATTCAAGGATGTCACCAAAAAAGCCCGACCGCTTTCCCACGCTTTCCGCACAACCTCCCATAAGCACAGTCCACCGCCAGGACGCGAAGAAAACCACGAATTTAAAACCAGGAGACAATTTGCTGTGAGTTTGCGAAAAAGCAGCTAAGAAAAACAGAGGACCCTGCTCGTTAACCGGGCCCTCTATTTTAGCAGTTAGCGCCGCTCCCGAATGCGTGCAGCCCTCCCCCGGAGCTTGCGCAGGTAATACAGGCGGGCGCGCCGTACACGGCCCCGCCGGATGACCTCTATGCGTTCGATGCGCGGGGAGCGTAACGGAAAGATGCGTTCCACTCCGACCCCATAAGAAACCCGCCTGACGGTGAACGTCTCGTCGAGTCCGCCGCCGCGCCTTCTGATTACCACGCCTTCAAAGATCTGGGTGCGTTCTCGGTTTCCCTCCACGACCTTCACGTGAACCCGCACCGTATCGCCCGGCCTGAAGTCGGAGATCTCTTTTTTCAGATGCTCCTCTCCGGTAAATAGTCCAGAAAGGTTACTCATTTTGAAAAAGCCCTCGCTTTCTGCCGAAACCCGCGAAATATGCAGCGAACAAAACCAGGTAAGATTATACCACGGATATCCTGGCCCCGCAATAACACACGGAAGAAATGCTTCCCCACGCAACCTATCTCCCTTGGTTCCCCCGCTTAAAAGCCGCCAGCAGTTCTTTCAGCTCCCGGGCATTGGCCGCCGCATGCCCGGCGGCGTCGTTATTGAAGTAGGCGTAAACATCCCGGCCTGCCATCAAGTGCGCCGCCATTTTTTCTGCCCAACGGGTCAGTTCCTCTGCCGAGTAGCAAGAAGCATAAAGCCGCTCAGGCCCGTGAAAACGGTAATAAACGAAATCTCCGGTAACCTCCTCGATACAGGGCCAGCGGGGCGCATCGGCGATGCAGAGGGCAAAGCCGAACTCCTGAAGGACGGCGTAAATCCGGTCAGTAAACCAGCTCTGGTGGCGAAACTCGAAAGCGTGCCGGACATCCCGTGCCACGGGGTGCTCCCGGAGCACTCGGCAAAACTCACCCAGCCGTCCGCTATCCGCCTGCATCCCAGGCGGGAGCTGCCAGAGGACAGCGGCAAGCTTTTCCTTAAGGAGCGCAGCCCGGCTAAAGAAGATCGCCACTGCTTCCGCCGGCTCCGCCAGGCGCTTGCGGTGCGTGACCAGACGGCTTCCTTTTAGAACGAAGGAAAAATCAGGAGCGGTGGTCCGGTACCAGTTTTGAAAGGTGCTATCCCGCGGCAGGCGGTAAAAGGTCACGTTGAGTTCAACGGTGTTGAAAAGACTGGCGTAAAACCATAGCCACTTACGCGAAGGGAGTCCCTCTGGGTAAAAAACTCCCTGCCAGTGCGGGTAACTGTAACCGCTTGTGCCTATGAAGACGCAGGGCGCTTTTTCTTGCGCGGCCATCTCCCTTCACTCCGCACGCCCAGCGTCAACCGTTTTGATGGGGTCGCCGACCCTGACCCTGCCCCCCTTAACCACCCGGCAGAAAACCCCTTCAGCGGCCAGGAGGCGAAAGCCATGAAACGAGTAATGGTACGGTCTTTCTTCCTTGCCGATCTGGATGACCTCCAGGATACCCTCACCTGCCTGAAGGCGCATGCCCGGCTTAGCCTCCTTGAGGTCAATCCCACGGGTAAGAATATTCTCGGCGAAATCACCTGGCTGCGGTTTGAGGCCGTGCTCCTGAGTAAACCGGGCGACGCTCTCCCACATCAACAGGGAGATCTGGCGCGGGCTCCCGGCATGGCTGTCCCCTACCAGACCAAAGTCTTCTTTGAGATATCCCTCACCGGCGTTTCGCTTGGCCGTACCGCGCTCGGTGCTGATGCAGACCGCGATGACGGTCCCAGCCATACCTTTCACACCTTAGGGAGCGGCTCGAACAGATTCATGTCTGCCGTCACGGTAATTGGCTTATCGGAAGTGTTCTTGAGGCGGACCCGGAAAACCGGTTTTTTTAGCAGGCACTGCCAAGTCATCACTCCCTCGTAACAAGCCGTCTTGTCGGCTACCGCCCACTCGTCGTCTCTAAGCTCTTCAAGAAAAAGAAGCATCCGGCCGGTACTCTGTACCCGGAATAAGACGACCAAAGGGGTGCTCTTGTACTCCCCAAAGGTGAGTTGCTCCCCGGGGGCAAGCTCCCGGTTCGTAATTAGAGTAATCAAGTTGGGTTTCAGCGCCGGAACCGGGCATACGTCGGCGAAAGGGTAAAAAGGATAATGCATCAATAGACCTCCCTTGGGAGGCACACAACTAATCAGTGCCTCCTGCCTGCTTTCTCACTCTGCGTCACTTAAATTATAAGTCCACTCCATCTGCTCCGCAAGCAAAAAAGAGAAATCAGGAACGAATTTCCACCTCGAGCCGAAACTGTCTGTCTCTCAACAGACAGGCCGTCAGTTTACAGGTAAACACTGGCTTTTCCTTTTCGTCTGTGGTAAACTTTATCAGGTCAAGACCACCCGCAGTTTCCGGAACATTACCACCTCGAGGTAAGGGATGACTTTCAAAGAAGAAGAGTTTGTAGTCCTGGTAGACAAACAGGGCAAGCGCTACCTGCGGCGCCTTCGGAAGGGCGGCAGGTTTCATTCGCACAGGGGCTACATAGAACATGCCAGGATCATCGGTTCACCACCCGGTTCGGTGATCGCCTCTTCGACCGGTGAAGAGTTCTGCGTCTTTCACCCCACCCTGATCGACTATACCATGAAGATGCCCAGAAAAAGCGGGATCATCTACCCAAAGGATACAGGCATCATCCTGGTCTGGGCGGACCTTTTTCCGGGGGCCGAGGTACTTTTGGGCGGCGTAGGCACCGGCGCGCTCCTGCTGGCGGTGGTGCGGCAGGTAGGGCCGCGCGGGCGCATCGTGGCTTACGATGTGCGCGAAGACATGTTGGAATGCGCCGCGCGGAACGTCCGGAACTGCTTAGGTGAAACGCCGAACCTCACCTTGCGACTCGGGAGCGTTTACGAAGCCATTGAGGAGCGCGGCTTCCAGCGCGCGCTTTTGGACGTGCCCGAACCCTGGAAGGCTATAGATCCAATATGCGAGGCCTTGCTGCCCGGGGGGATCGTCTGCGCTTATCTCCCCTCCATAACACAGGCAGATGCCTTTGTCTCGGCGCTGAAAGAACGAGGATCGTTTACCCTGATCGAAACAATGGAGGTATTGCTGCGGGACTGGCATCTTACAGGAAGAAGCGTACGCCCAAGCCACCGGATGGTCGGGCATACCGGTTTCCTGATCTTTGCCCGGAAAATCAACCGGCAGTTCTGAAGGCAAACGGTATAATTTCGCGGTGCAGGCTTTTTCACCACAGAGGCACAAAGGCCACAGAGAAAAGAAAGAAAAATAAAAATACAAAATATCTTTGAGT
>DTYU01000035.1 GCA_012961725.1 Desulfotomaculum sp. | reverse complement strand
TTTTATCAACTGCTCGTCCACTACAAGGACGGTGAGGTCTCTCTTCTTTACTCCCTCCCTTAGCTCCTGCAATATTCCTACAGTAACTTTACACTAACGACGTCAGCCTCAAATGGGTGGCCTTTAAGGCCCGTTCGGTATCGCGCTTCAGGAATGGACATCCTGGGATAGCCTTTGACTACGTGCTTCAGCTTGACTCATGCCGCGCTCAGCCTGCCCTTTCCTTCCCGTCCGGTACGAACTCGACCCGCAGGCGGCGGGCATAGCGCGTGAGAATGCGGGTAAACTGCCGCCCCAACAGAAGATAAAAGGCCGCGTTTCCCACGGCATGCAGGGTGTCAAACCAAAAGCCGGCGGCATACGCGGCGAAGAAGGACTGGAGGTTCAAGGGACGCACAAACGCCGTCCAAAACCAGAGCGTGAGAATAATCCCGAAGAGATAACCCCAAATAAAACTAAAAAGGCACATCTCGGCACGCGTCGCCTGAGGGCGGACGGTTCTAAGGAACCCTGCGGTGACACCTGCCAGACCCCAGGCGAACATCTGAAAAGGCGTCCAGGGCCCCTGCCCCAAGAAAAAGTTGGAAACAAGCGCCGCGGTAGCGCCGACCATGAAACCGGCCCGGGGGCCGAACGCAAAACCGGCCACAATCACGACGAAGGTCGTCGGCTGGATGTTCGGCAAGGCGGCAAAAGGAATCCTCCCGGCGGCGGCCAGCGCGGCCAGGACCGCGATGACCGCGATCTCGCGCGCCGATACAGGGGATCGTTCGAAGCCCCAGTATAACATCACCAGGCCAAGTATCACGATGCCAGCAGATACCAGGCCCCAGTGCTGCTGCGAAAATCCGAGCAGCACGGCAGCCACAAGGAGCAACAGGGCAAATCCCCAGTTCGTCCCTTTAAGCACGGACGGCATCTTTCCGGCCTTGGTGCAGACGCAACCTCTCCAAGCCTTCCTCCACCGTGAGGACGTCGGCGGCAAACCCGGCGAAGAGCCTGCCCATTTGCGGAGCATAGGCGAGCGAGTTCCCTAAGACCTCGTGCTTTGGCCCGTCGGCGACCACCCGGCCGTCAAAGAGCAGGATGACGCGCTCGGCATACGCCACGGCAAACTCTACGTCGTGAGTGACCACCACCACCGCCTTTCCCGTGGCAGCGAGGCCGGCGAGCAGGACGCCGAGTTCCTCCTTCAGGCGGCAATCAATGCCCCGGGTGGGCTCATCGAGCACCACAACCTCCGGTTCCGCCGCCAAGACTGCGGCCAAGGCCACCCGCTGGCGTTCGCCGCTTGAGAGATCACGAGGATTGACGTGGCGGTACCCAGCGAGGCCTAACCGCTCGAGTACGCTCCCGGCCGCCCAATGCTCTTTCAGGCCGAGGTTCCTCCGGGTAAAGAGCAGTTCCTCTTCCACCGTATCGCAAAACAGATAGTCGTTCGGGTCCTGCGCCAGATAGCCGGCGTGGCGCGCAAGCTCCTTTATCGGTGCGGTGCGCGTATCCTTGCCGCAAAGGGTGACGCGCCCCCGTCCGGGCTTCAACAGGCCCACCATCAGCTTCAAGAGTGTCGACTTTCCGGCGGCGTTCTCCCCCATCACGACAACAAACTCCCCCGCCTCAATCCGACAGGTCACCCCCCGCAGGGCCTCGGCACCGTCCGGATAGGTGAACCAGACGTCATTCGCTTCCACCAGCGGCGCTTTTCCGCCCGGCGGTCCGAACACCTGTGCAGCGGAAGCGTTTCGCAAAAATGTCAGCCCGAGTCCCTCGAAGTGCCGGCGTAACACCCGCCGCCCCTCCTTGACCGTGACCGGCACGGAACGAAACCCTAACGCCGCAAAAAACTTGGCCACCGGCGGCACGAAGGGGAAAGAGTTCTCCACCTGCCATCTGGCGACCGCTTCCACCGGCCCGTCCCTGATAATCTCGCCTCCGGCCGTCACCAACAGCCGGTCTGCCAAATGGAAACACCGTTCCAGGCGCTGCTCGATGAGGATGACGGTGTGGCCCGAATCATGGTTGAGGCGCCGCACTAAGTTCAGGATCTCTTCGGCGGCCGCGGGATCCAACTGCGAAGTCGGTTCATCCAAGATCAGCACCCGGGGAGACAGCGCCAGGACGGCGGCCAGGGCGACCTTCTGCTTCTCTCCCCCTGAAAGGGTGGCGGTGAACCTGTCCTTCACCGCTCGAAGCCCGAAAAAACCGAAGACCTCCGCCAGCCGGCGCAGCATCTCCGCCTGCGCCAAGCCCATGCTCTCCAAACCAAAGGCCACCTCCGCCTCAACACTCGTCGCCACCAGTTGCCTTTCCGGGTCTTGGAAGACAATGCCGATCTGGCTGCCGAGCACCCGCCGGCCGACCTCACGGAGGTCACGGCCCTGGAAAAGCACCCTGCCGGAGAACCTCCCGCCGTAGAACTCCGGAATCAGCCCGG
>DTYU01000034.1 GCA_012961725.1 Desulfotomaculum sp. | reverse complement strand
TTTCGAAATTCCTACAGTGGGTTGACACGATCAATTGCCGGAAGGCGATTTCTTTTTATTATTTTGGTGAGGTAAAATAAGAGAGACGTTTTCACCGTAAGGATCTCCAGGGGGCAATGGCTTTGGGTTTTACGGCTGCCTATAACCGGTTGGGCGAGGAGGAGATCAGGCGGCGTGCTGCGGCGGGCTATCAGCGCCTGAGATGCTGTGACATCTGCCCCCGCCGCTGCGGGGTCAACCGTCTGAGAGGAGAGCGCGGCGCCTGCCGTGCCGGCCGTGAGCCCGTCGTTTCGAGTTTCCACCCGCACTTCGGGGAAGAGGCCCCCTTAGTGGGTTATAACGGATCGGGGACCATTTTCTTCACTTACTGTACGCTGAGCTGCGTCTTCTGCCAGAACTTCGAGATCAGCCATTTAGGCCTAGGAGAGGCGGTGAGCGTAAAGGAGCTTGCGCGGCTGATGCTCACCCTGCAAAAGTTGGGGTGCCATAACATCAACTTGGTTAGCCCGACGCAGTTCGTACCGCAGATATTGGCCGCGCTGGCAATAGCCGTGGAATCAGGGCTCAACCTGCCTATCGTCTATAATACCGGTGGTTACGAAAATCTCCAGACGCTGAAGCTCTTGGACGGCGTGGTAGATATCTACATGCCCGACTTCAAATACACCGATCCTGAGGCGGCGGAAAGGTATTCCGGTGCCGGGGATTATCCAGAGGTCGTAAAGGAGGCGCTTCTCGAGATGCAGCAGCAGGTCGGGGACCTGGTAATGGATCACCGGGGCATCGCCACCCGCGGACTCCTGGTAAGGCACCTCGTTCTGCCCGAAGGGATAGCGAACACGGAAGAGGTAGTCGATTTTCTTGCCCGCTCGGTTTCACCCCGCTGTTTTGTTAACATAATGGCGCAATATCGCCCGGCCCACCGGGCGCTGGAGTTCCCTCCGCTCGACAGGCGGATAACCCCGGCGGAGTACCGCAGCGCGGTTAAAGCCGCCGCGAAAAAGGGACTTCGCGTATACCAGGATTAATCAAAGTCTACCTGGTCTGCCCTTCCTGGTTTCGGAATTCAGAATGGGGGTTTATGAGAATTCAGCTTGGCGGTTTAAGCCCAACCGCTCAACCATACCTTTAGCCTGTGAGCCCAAAAGCCCGCCGGTAACAGTCTGAGGCCTCGCCCTGGTGCCCTAGTTCCGCCAGGATACTCGCTTTGAGGCTCCAAACCCGCGCGTCTGCGGGCACGGACTTCAAGGCGTCTTCCAGCAGGACGAGGGCCTCTTCGAAGCGTTGTAGCCCGGCGAGGCAGGCGGCCTGATTTATAAGGAAGCTCTGTCTTTCCGGCCCGCCCAGGGTAACCGCCTTTTTGTATAAAGCGAGGGCTTCCAACCGCCGCTCAGTTGTCTCCATGCAGACGGCAAGGTTGTTGAGCAGGACCGCATCCTCCGGCTGCCGCTCGACCAACCCTCTCAGGATAGAGAAGGCCTCAGTCACCCTTCCGCTCTTAAAATGGCAGAGCGCGAGGTTGGCGGTTACGGTTTCTTGCGGGTCAAGTTCCCGGGCAAGTTCGAAGCAGGCAGCCGCCTCTTCGTAGCGCCTCAGGTGAAAAAGACTGAAACCTTTGTTATTCAAGATGCCCGCGCCCTCCGCGCCAAGCCCCTGGGCCTCCTCATAGCACCGCAGCGCCTCCGCGAAGCGCCCGAGCCGGTTGAGAGCAAGCGCGGTGTTGATCAGGACGGCAACATTCCGCCCGCCGATAACACGTGCCTCCTGGAACAGTTTCAGCGCTTCCTCCGGCTGATCCAGGGAGAGGAGACACAAGCCCTTCTGGTTCAAGACGGCGCTGTGGTCAAGCCCCGTCGCAATGGCCCGGTTAAAGTAGGCGAGCGCCCGCCCGGGTTCACCGGCTGACAGGAGGTGGCTGCCGATTGCTGCCAGCATCCAGCCCTGATCCTTCGGGTTTCTGGAGAGTTCAGGGAGAGTGGCCGCGCTTTCAAGGTAAAAAACAGTTCCGCTTGACCTGCTATAAGGCCAGACGCGCTTGATGTGCCAGACAGCACGGTCGATCCGGCCCAGCTTGAAACATAACCGGCCCGCACGCAGGTGCAAATCGGCCCTGTGCGGGTGCTCCTGTAGCGCTTGTTCGACAAACCCAAGGGCGGTTTCTTCAAAGCCGAGCGTTGCGCACACCCGCGCCCCGGTCGCGCAAAACCACGGGTTCTTAAACCAGGATTTGATAGCGGTGACCGGATTTCGGATGAGAATCAGCATCCTTTCTGCCCCCTTTCATAGTTCAAGCTACACGGATAAATCTCAAAGGTCCGTTTACCGTTCAACGTTGTAAACGCGAAATCAGAATCCAGAATGACTTGATGATTTTCCGGTTTAGTCAGAAACGATAGCCGCAAAAGTATCCTTTGACGGGTTCCCTGACTTTTCCTTCCTGAAATAGCAAAAACTTGTTGACAAATTGCGCCTCCTAAAGACGGGCACGGTCATTGTTCGCATAGACCCGCCCGGATTTCTGCCCGTTTAGAGCATTTTGTCTATTGGGAATGATGTTGAAGTGTGCTTTTCTGGAAATTGAAGCGCTAAATCTCGAGGGCAAGATCACGGATGAGCTGGATATCCCGGGCAGTTCCCTGACCCGGTGTAGTGAGGTATTCGCCGGTAATGAGGCCGTCTACGCCGCCTGCCAAGCCGAGGGCTTGTACGTCGCGGAGGTTGTACTCCCGGCCGCCAGCGTAACGGATGGCTGCCTCCGGCAACACCAGGCGGAAGACTGCCAGGGTGCGGAGGATTTCCAAGGGGGAAAGGGGGGCTTTCCCGGCGAGCGGGGTTCCGGGGATGGGGTGAAGGATGTTGACCGGAATCGAGTATATCCCGAGGTCACGCAGGGCGAAGGCTAACTCCAACCGCTGCTGGGGGGTTTCGCCGAGGCCGATGATCCCGCCCGCACAAACCTCAAGCCCTGCCTCCTGCGCCGTGAGTATGGCGGCGACCCTATCCGTGTACCGGTGGGTCGTGCACACTTCGGGGAAGAAACTCGCTGCGGTCTCGAGATTGTGGTGGTAGCGGTCAACGCCGGCCTCTTTCAAGGCCTGAGCCTCCATAGTTGAAATGATGCCGAGGGAGGCGCAGAGTTTGAGCCGGGGAAACTCCCTTTTTAGGCTGCGGACGATGCCGAGGATTTTGTCAAGGTCTCTGCCGGGGCTGCGGCCGCTGGTGACGAGGGAAAAACGGCCTATGCCTGCAGACCAGGCCGCCCTGGCACGGTCGAGGATTTCGGCCGCCGGGAGCAGGGGGTAAACGGGAGCGTTAGTACGGTAGCATGCGGCCTGGGCGCAGAAGCGGCAGTCTTCGGGGCAGCGGCCGGCACGGGCGTTTACGATCGCGCAGAGATCGACCTTCTTCCCGCGAAACCGTTTTCTCACGGTGTCGGCCCAACCGAGGAGGAGAGGGGTCGATTCGTCGGGCAGCCTGATAAGGGCGGCTGCCTCTTCGAAAGAAAGCATCGCGCCGCTTGTAACCCGCCCGGCCAGGCGGCCTACCCACTCCGCTGTATCCCTGAGGTTCATTTCTGGGCCACCACCAGGGCTATATTCCAGCAGAGCGTGACGGTGTCACGTCCCGCGGTCAGTTTGCGCCAGAGGCTCTCCGCATGCGGCGCGCGGGGGCCGAAGAGAAACGCCCATGAGCCGCGTGCACGCAGCAACGCACCGAACAGTGCCGGCGGGTGTGTTTCCCGCAATGCCATTCTCTCAATTGTGCACCGCTGGAAAGCCGCAAACTCCCGGCGGAGGCGGTTTGTGCTGAGAAGGCTTGTTCCCTGCCTGCCGCGAACACCCAGCCGCCGGCAGATCTGCAGGAGGACCTTGTTCCCGGCCTCTCTTTCCGGGCCGCTGACCGGGACAGAGAAGGCCATTGTGCCACCCGGCGCCAGCAAGGGGATCAACCGGGCCGCGGTTCCCAGGGGAAACCAATGGTAGCAGACGTTGCCAAAAATGAGGTCGAAGTCTCCGCCCGAGAAGCCGTCGATTTCTTCAACAGAGGCGCGCAGAAAACAGACGTTTTGGAACCTTTTTTCCTGGTTATGCGAGAGCATTTTTTCGCTCGGATCGGTCGCCAGGATTTCGGCCTTTGGGAAACAGCGGCTCAAGACTACGGTCGCGGCACCTGTACCGCTGCCGGTCTCAAGGATCCGGCGCGGGGTAATCCGGTTGACAACCTTCTCAGCCAGTGCGGTGGCTATGCAGGCGTAAAAACGTTCGTTGACCGCGGTGGCGTAAATGTGGCTGTTCAAATCAAAGATCTCGCTTACGGACATGGCAACGCCCCTTTTTCAACCAGGAGGTGACCGCTGCGAGGGTCTCCGGGGCGGTGACGACATCAAGGTGCCCCGCGCCCCGGACGGCGCGGACCTCCCAGCCGCTTTCCTGAGCGCGCACGGCCGCGTCAAGACATACGGGCAGGTCGCGCGCGGCATGGAGAAGAAGGACCGGCGGTAGCGGCCAGGGAGCGCTGAGCGCGGTGAACGCCTCGTCCAGGCCGGCATACGGTTTTCTTTCCCGCACCCTGCGGGCGCGCAGCACCTGCAAAAGTTCGCTCTTGCTGCCCGAGAACCTTGCTTCGAGCGGGACGGACAGAAGGCAAACAGTACCGGTCTGAAGAACCATCGCCACCAGTCCTCCTAAGCTGTGCCCTATCGCGGCCGCATAC
>DTYU01000033.1 GCA_012961725.1 Desulfotomaculum sp. | reverse complement strand
CGGGGTCAGCCGTCCGCTGCCTGTCTCTAAGAATACCAGCAAGCCGCTCGACCCGTGCCGTATCCCCCCAGGCACCAAGCGCCAGGAGGCACTGCGCCACCGTCTTGGTGCGCGAGCTTTTCACCCATTGCCCGCCCGCAGCGCCGTAGTCCTCCCACGTCTTGCCAAGGGACTTCAGCGCGAGAAGCGTCTCCGCCGTGGCAAAGACGCTGTCCCACTGGTGCGGAATCGCCGCCGTGTCAACATCCTGTATCGCTGCCAGATACGCAAGCCCTTTATCGATATAGACGTCTTTGACCGTGGAGCCGTCAAAATAACTGAGCGCAGTAAGCACCTGGGCGGTGGTGTCGCTCTCCGGCGCTTGGGAAAAGCCGCCCCAGCCGCCGCCGGCAGGACCGAAGGCACCCTGATGTTCGTAATAGAACTGATTAATGTATTCAAGCGCACCCTCCTGGTCGATTTCGCTGAGATAACCGGTCTTGCCGAGCACGCGCAGCACAAAGACCTCGCCGTAGATACTGCCTGTGCCGAAGAGGCCCGCCTCAAGCGGATTTTGCGCCTGCAGCTCCAGCAGGCGCCCCGCCAGCGTCTTTACCGCCGGGTCCGCCGCAGCCACGGCGTAAAGTGCGTTCAGGTGCTTGGCCAAGTAGTCGGCATCATCAACCGTGTAGACCTCCTCGGCCACCGCGTATGCCGTCTCAACCACCGAATCATGAAGCGTCTTGTCCCCAAGCCTCCAGTCGTCCCTGTCCAACTCCTCTCCCGCCGCCGCAAGCGCCGCCACGCAGCGGTGGTCAAAGCCCCACCCGGTGGCGTCGTAGCCGTTGGTTAGATATGACTGCTTCAAGAAGTAAACCGCGTCGCTGATCGAGTTCTGTACCTGCGGGTAGACTTCTTCGTTGACCGGAATATGATCGATGACCACGGCAAGCGCTTCGAGCACCGGCGCGGTGCCGTACTCATTTCCGTAAGGACCGAAACCGCCGTCGTCGTTTTGGTTGGCAAGAAGATAACTGATGAGGCTGCGATCCTCACCCAAGAGGTCAGCGAGAGACTCAATCTCACCTTTCAAGCTCTGCCCGTCATGCCGCCAGCCCTCGCCGGCCGGGTCCTCACCCGCCAGCGTAAGCACATAGGCGGTGTAGCCGTCGAGCCTTTCACCCGACACATACGCTTCGTTGATAAACTCAACCGCTTTATCGGCCAGTTCCGCCGCCGTGTACTGCGCCGCCTCAGCCGCCGGGTTGGCCGGCAGGAGGCATGCACCCAAGAGCAAGCCGATGAGCAGAAGCGGCAGCAAGAGATTTCTACGCCTCACAAGCATCATCAACGACCCTCCCATCCCAAATCGTTTGGGCCTTAAAATCCTTAAAATATAGAAAAAACAGACCCCGGCCTCCAAAAGGCCGGGGCAGATCAGCCGCCCGGATCGACACGGGCACCCATACGCCGCACCCCCCCCTCGGAGGTCATTGCGCGTAGCGTACGGGCAGGTCTCCTGACTCATGGCTCATCGCTCACTTCCGCCTTCCCACGCCGCACTCAGTGTTCTTGCTTTCGCTACGATGCAGGATCTTCTTTTGCAGAAGAAAATGTAGCGATCGCTGTTAAGGAACAGCACTGAGTGTGGGGCAGTGGCACCTGGAAGCACTCCCCATTCACAGTGGCGGGGCCGTCCGGGATTCCCACCCGGTTCCCTTTTCACCCTTGGCCGCCCAAGGGCACCCGCACGCTTGAGCAACTATGTGGTTTTCATTGCCTCATTGTAGCACGAAACCTCCCGCCTGTCTACCTCAAGGAAACGTGCTTTACCGTCCGGGGGCCGCCGGTCCTCCGGCACAGAGAAAATGTTGCGCCGCCTGCTTGGGCGCTGCGCCCAGGCGAGCCTGCCAGTTCGCAGAGGGGACCGGCAGCGGAGGTACAGCCTTCCAGCAGGAACCTTCTTGTCGAAAAGTCGACAAACAGCGTGTTCT
>DTYU01000032.1 GCA_012961725.1 Desulfotomaculum sp. | reverse complement strand
GAGCACTATCAGTCTTACAGAGCCGGACAATTTACCCGCAATTTAGGGCACCAAAACCCAATCACTTGTCCGGCTTATCAAGTCAAACCGTGCCGCTGCCAAATGAGCTTTACGAAAGAGAGGGCCGCTAAGCCCTCTCTTGCAGTTCCTTACCCGAAGGCGGGCCCTTTCCCCGGAGCAATACTTCCCGCGCCCACGGGAGGGACCACTCCTTCAGTTTTTCCATAAACAAATAGTCGGTTAAATCATAATGAACCGGGGTAATCGAAATGTACCCTTCCTTTACGGCCCTGACGTCCGTGTCGGCGTCATTCCCGTTGACGTCTTCTAAGGGCTCACCCGCCATCCAGAAATAAACCCTGCCCCGCGGGTCGGTCCGGCGGTCGATTACGTTGATATAACGGATGTTCCCGAGTTTGGTTGCCCTCACACCGCGCGGGATGCCGGGCGGTACGTTGATGTTAAGCAGCGTCCCCGTGGGTACGGCCTGCCGGGTGAATTCGGGCAAAAAGCTCTTGACAAAACCAACCGCGTGGGAAAAATCCGGCTCTTCATGCGTGGCGAGCGAAACGGCAACGGAGGGGATGCCGTTGATAATGCCTTCAATGGCCGCGGAAACCGTACCTGAATAGAGGACGTCGGTCCCTAAGTTTGGACCCAAGTTGATCCCGGCAATAAGCAGATCCGGCTTTTCCGGCAGGAGCGCTTCGAGCCCTAACTTGACGCAGTCTGCAGGCGTACCGTCCACCACCCATCCCCGGACCCGCTCACTCCTGAAACCTGCTTCGCGGACCCTGAGCGGCCGGTGAACGGTTATCGAATGACCGGTAGCACTTCTTTCTCTGTCGGGTGCAATCACGTAAAGCTCCGCAAATCCCTCAAGGGCCTTCCGTAAAACGCCAAGACCTTCGGCGAAAATCCCGTCGTCGTTGGTCAAAAGTATCCGCAAAATATCCCTCTCTCCGCGCACCGCTCACGCCTCGTAAATGGAAATCGTCATTTCGCCTTTTGCGCTGTCCTCAGTAAACCCAAACAGAAGTCTTCTCTACTTGAGCATTTTGTTTAAAAAGTCAACCACGCGGTAAAGCTCCGCGCACTCTTGAAACGAACACCTCCCAATTTATGTCAGTTTTAGGGGCTCCTCCTCAGGCTTCAATGTCCCTCACTTTTCATCATGTCTGATATTCACGGCCCCTGATCAGGGAAAAGGCCTCCGCCCGCGTGGCAGGGTTCTGTTTGAATATGCCGCGCACCGCAGAGGTGACCGTTTGCGCACCGGGTTTCTTCACCCCGCGCATCGTCATGCACATGTGCTCAGCTTCAACGACCACTAAGACCCCCCGCGGCTCAAGCCTTTCCATTATAGCATCCGCTATCTGACTGGTCAATCGCTCTTGCAGTTGCGGCCGGCGCGCGTACCCCTCCACCACCCTGGCCAATTTACTCAACCCCGTAATGCTTCCGGCCCGCGGGATGTAAGCCACGTGTGCCACACCGAAAAACGGGAGCAGGTGGTGCTCGCAAACGGAATATACCGGTATGTCCCGCACCAAAACCATCTCCTCGTGATCTTCGGCGAAATACTTCTCTAAGTGCGCTGCGGGGTCTTCCTCAAGGCCGGCAAATATCTCCGCGTACATCCGGCCCACCCGGAACGGAGTATCCCTGAGCCCCTCCCGCTCCGGATCCTCGCCGATCGCTTCAAGAATCGCCCTTACCGCCAGTTCGATCTTTTTCTGGTCAAACACCTCAACTTCCCCCTTGTACCCTGCAAGCAGAAGTGACCGACAGCGATTAGCGCATCCCGCAAAAACGGTGGACTTGAGGGATGACCCGTACATCGCGCGCCACCTCGAGTGCCTTTGACTGGAGCCATAGCAACTCGCCTGGTGCCGGTAACCTCCCGGGTTCACCTGCCGTAACCGGCTGCAAAATCAGCGGCACACCTGCCGCTTCGGCCATCCCGGCCGCAACGGCCACTTCGTCAAGCGGTGTGCCTTTCACCACGACCGCTTTTAAAAAAACCTCCTTCTTCCGGGCCGCCTTAAGAAACCGTCCGTGCTCCTCCCAAAGGGGCTGCATCCCGGTAGCGCTGGGGAGCTTGACGTCCATTGCTATAACATCCACCAGATGAAGCAGGCTTTCCAACGCACCAAAAAGGGTGCCGTTCGTTTCAAGGTATATCCCGCGGCGTGCACCGCGAAGCAGCGGAATGAGCTCCCTCAAAAAATCCGGATAGAGCAGCGGCTCACCGCCGGTTAAACTGACCGCGTGGTATTTTCCGAGGTCGACGCCGGAAATAAGCACCGCCACCTCTTCAGGCGTAAGCGGGTTGGGGATAGTGACAAAACTGCCCGTCCCCGGTTTCACTTCCACCCTGCAGCCCGGCGGTTCACCCCGGGGGGTGTCGCAGTAACGGCAGGATAAGTTGCAGCCCGTGAACCGGATAAACAGGTGCCGGCATCCGACGTACGGCCCTTCCCCTTGAATGGAAGAAAAGATCTCGCTCAAAGGAACCGGTGCTACAGTACTCCCCGCACCTTGCAACGCGCAATCCCCACCCCTTCGATCTCCTTTGCATAACCATCAAGGACCTCCCTTGCCAAGTTGAAAACCTCGTTTCCGGGAAGACCAAGATCAACCAGTCCGGCGGCCGGAACCGGCGCACCCTCAGCATTGACGTTGATCCCGAAGTGGATCATGGTGGAAACGGGTGTAACGGTCGCTATCGATACGGAGAGCTTGCATAAAGAGCCGTTTATCGCCGCAAAAAGGTCGTCGCCGTCCCGGTAAACAGGGTGTTTTAAACCCCTTTCCCCAAGAAGATCCTTCGTCAGGGCTACCAGCAGCCGCTGCCTGAGGACCGCCTTTTCAAGATCGTTGTCAAAGTGCTCGATAATAAAGTGGAGCATATCCGGGCTGAAAATAGAGTCGCCCGCCTTGAAGTCTTCAATGTCCACAAGCTCGTGATTCTTAACCCGGCAACCTCCCCTGAAGGCAATGATACTGTCACCGCGTATATCAAAGCGCTTCAATCCCCACAAGGACGAAAGCTGAGTACCGTCATAAGTCAGTTCTTTCTCAAACAAAAAAGTCCTGACCACCTCACTCCTCCTTCCCTGCAGCAAACGCACGCAGAAAACGCCGGCAGCTCTCGCAGCGCCCGCACATCTCCGCCCCACCCCGGTAGCAGCTCCAAATCAGTTCAAACGGCACCCCCAGCCGCTT
>DTYU01000031.1 GCA_012961725.1 Desulfotomaculum sp. | reverse complement strand
TCCGCCTCGCAGATACGCAAGTTTGAGCTTAGAACCGGAGATCTGGTTGCGGGCCAGGTACGCAGGCCGAAAGAAAGTGAAAGGTATTTGGCGCTGCTGCGCGTGGAGCAGGTGAATGATGCCGATCCGGCCCAGCTTCCCGAACGAATCCACTTCGACAGCCTGACCCCCCTTTACCCGAGCGAACGCATCAGGCTTGAAACCGCACCGAACCGGATTTCCACCAGGATTATCGACCTCATATCCCCTTTAGGCAAAGGCCAGCGCGGACTGATCGTGTCGCCGCCGAAGGCCGGTAAAACGACCCTGCTGAAAGAGATCGCCAACAGCATCACGGCCAATCATCCAGAGATATACCTCATGGTGCTGCTCGTTGACGAGCGTCCTGAGGAGGTTACCGACATCGAGCGTTCCGTTCAGGGAGAGGTCGTAAGCTCCACCTTCGATGAGCCGCCGGAAAACCACGTGAAGGTTGCCGACATGGTGTTGGAGCGGGCGAAAAGATTGGTGGAGCATAAGCGCGACGTAGCCATTCTGTTGGACAGCATCACCCGGTTGGCCCGGGCGAACAACTTAGTGGTGCCGCCGAGCGGACGGACGCTTTCCGGAGGGGTGGATCCTGCTGCTTTGCACAGGCCGAAGCGCTTTTTCGGTGCGGCGCGAAAGATTGAGGAAGGCGGCAGCCTGACGATCCTCGCTACGGCGCTGATTGAAACCGGCAGCCGCATGGACGATGTGATATTTGAAGAGTTTAAGGGCACGGGCAACATGGAACTGGTCTTAGACCGGCGGCTGGCGGAGCGCCGGATATTCCCGGCCATTGACGTGCAGCGTTCCGGGACCCGGAAGGAAGAGCTGTTGCTCAGCCATGATGAACTCGAGCTGATCTGGTACTTCCGGAAGGCAACGAACCAGATGACTCCTTGGGAAGCAATGGAGCATTTTCTTGAGGAGATCCGGCGCACGAGAACAAACGGTGATTTAGTCAGAAACTTCCAGGCCTTTAAGCAGGCAACGGGCGATAAGGTCGAGCTTGACTATCCTGCCGCGCGCCGCGGAATGAATTTAGGCGGCTGATTTTCTCGCCGCGCTTGGCTGATCCCGACCGCCAAGACGCCAAGATCCTCCGAGAGCCTATTTAAATTGCGAGGTTTTGAGATGCCCGACGGTCCTCCATAATGTGAGGACCGTTTTTTTATTATGTATAAAAAAGGGTTCCAGGGGAAGAATAATTTTAGAATATTTTACCATAATCAGGCAGGAAAGCTGGCCTGTAGGGAAAAACCAATCAGATCATGAAAAGTAAAGTCCTGGCATTAATGCTTCTGATAACGGCACTCTTCGCTGGACCGGCAGAAGAGCCGGTAGAGGGCGGGTGCGATGAGCAGCTTTTCGGCGAGCCCTGTCCTGCGGCGGCTACTGTGCAGGGTCTGCCTACTTATTATCGTGTCGGCGAGGGAGACACCCTTTGGGCTATTGCCGGACGTTACGGGGTGCGCCTTGATCTCATCGCCAAGGCCAACGGTCTTTCTTCTGATGATCTGATCTATGCCGGCCAGTGCATCGTGATACCGGCAGGCAGCTTGATTCACCGGGTTGTGCAGGGAGACACCTTGTGGGATCTTGCTCTCTGTTACGGTGTGGCGTTAGAAGAGATCTTGAGTATCAATAACCTTAACCCCGATGAGCCGCTTATGGTCGGGACGGAGCTGTTAATTCCGGTAACCTCGCCGCAAGTGGACCTTGAGGGCCGCGATGAGCGCGGTCTGTTCAGTTGGCCGGTTCTTGGTCCGGTAACATCTCCCTTCGGTCTGCGCGACGGCAGACCGCATGAGGGGTTGGATATCGCCGCTGACGCCGGTACACCGATACGGGCGGCGGCAGGAGGGCAGGTGGTATACGCCGGGCCGGCGGATACCTATGGGCTGCTGATAATACTGGCGCATCCCGGGGGTTGGTCTACCTATTATGCTCACTGTGACCGGATTGAAGCCAAAACCGGCCAGGCCGTTTCGGCAGGGGAACTGATAGGCACTGTCGGGAGTACCGGGCGTTCTACGGGGCCCCACCTGCACTTCGAGGTCCGTTTAAACGGTATCCCTTATGACCCGGCGGCTTTTCTTCCTTAAAAATTCTGCTTAGAACTCGGGTGCCCATGTTATTAGCGGCAGTTCAAACGGGTAAACCAGGTCTGGATGCGCAGGACGAACGCGGACGGTGAAGCCGAGCGTTCCTTGCATCAGGGTGACCGTCGTTCGGTACAGATAGTTGGCGTCCGGTTGAGATTCCGCTACAACCATTGGTAAACCCGTTGGTTCAAGCAGCATCCCGTCTTTGGCCTTGCCGAGAACCGCTTCAACCACCACGTCCTGAGGCTGGATCGCGCCAAGGTGGACAACAGCCGAAATGCTTACCGCGTCGCCGGCCACGGGAAGTATCGGTCTTTCCGCCGTAATGGAGGTGATCCGAACGGAAGGCCAGTTCTCGGTTAAGTGACGCCTAAAGTCCCGCAGCCGTGTGGCTACGGCGTAGTTATCCTTGATAACATGCTCGGATCGTTCCATTAAGGGTACGTAAAAGCGCGCGGCGTACTCCTTGATCATCCGTCCGGTGGAGAAGAAATGAGGAACTGAACGCCAGCCGTTCCGGATGAGGTCGACCCAGGCGCGGGGCACGCCGTGAGTGCGCTCATAATACGCTGGAATTACCATCTCTTCAAGAACTGCATAAAGCGCAAGGCTGTCATAATAGTCCTGCACCCTTTCATCCGGATAAACCTCCCCACGGCCGATTGCAAAACCGTTTTGGCCGTCGTAAGCCTCCGGCCACCACCCGTCAAGAATGCTCAAGTGCACGGTGCCGTTCAGCACCGCCTTCTGCCCGCTGGTACCGCTGGCCTCCAGCGGCCGCCGCGGCGTGTTGAGCCATACGTCTGCTCCCTGAACCAGGTACCGGGCCATTTCTATGTCATAGTCTTCGATAAAGGCGATTTTTCCTTTGAACGGTTCCTGCTGGCTGAGATCATAAATCTGCTTGATCATTTCCTGCCCGGCGCGGTCGGCGGGGTGGGCCTTCCCTGCAAAAATGAGCTGGACCGGTCTTGCCGGATCGGTTACTAATTTAGCAAGGCGCTCCCGGTCTTGTAAGAGCAGGTTGGCCCGCTTATAGGCAGTGAAGCGCCGGGCGAACACCACAGTCAGGGCATCCGGCGGCAGGTACGTTTCTATTTCCGCCAACTGGGAAGGGGATGCATAGTACCTGAGACGCTGGTTGTAAAGGCGCGCCCGGCACTTGTCGAGCATCTTGATCTTCAGTTCCTTCCGGACTCCCCAGACTTCGGCGGCGGACATCTTGGCGATATTTTCCCAGGCCTCAGGGCTGTTTTTTGGCGTACGCCAACTGTCACCGGCTAACCGGTTGAAACGCTCCACCCATTCCGGTGCCAGCCATGTTTCAAGGTGCACCCCGTTTGTTATGGTCTCGACCGGTATCTCATGGGCCGGAATGCCGGGGTAAATATGAAAGAACATCCGTCTGGTGGTCTCTTGGTGGACCCGGCTTACAGCGTTGGTATAAGCGGCGTGCCTGTGGGCAAGCAGCGTCATGTTGTATCCCTGCCGGTTATGGTCGTAAGCCGGCTCGAATACCGAACGCCAGTCCACGTCGAACTGCCCGAAGAACCGGTCGAAGTAACGGCTAAGCAGTTCCGGTTGAAAGACGTCATGCCCGGCAGGCACCGGGGTATGAGTGGTAAAGAGGGTAGAGGCGCGGATCACCGCCCGAGCCGTCTCAAGGTCCAGCCCTCGAGAGATCAGCTCCCGGAGGCGCTCGATGACGGAAAACGCGGGGTGTCCCTCGTTGATGTGCCAGACCGCCGGCGAGATACCGAGTCTTCGCAGGGCCCGGACGCCGCCGATACCTAAGAGCAGCTCCTGAACAAGACGCATCTCGTGGCCGCCGCCGTACAACTGTCCGGTAAGCTGCCGGTCTGCAACGGCGTTGCGGGGGGTATCCGCATCAAGCAGGTACAGGTTGACTCTGCCCACCGAAGCCTGCCAGATTCTCAGCGAAACCTGCCGGCATGCCGTGTTATCCGAAAGCTCTACCTGGACCTCAAGCTCCCTGCCTTCATGGTCGGTCAAGAGGCTGATGGGCATCTTGTAGAAATTCAGCAACGGGTAGCGCGCCTCCTGCCAGCCTTCCGGATTCAGCTCCTGGTTGAAGTACCCGAACTTGTAGAGAAGCCCGACGGCGACCAGCGGGACGCCCAGGTCGCTTGCTGCTTTCAGGTGGTCGCCTGCGAGGAGGCCCAGGCCGCCGGAGTAAATCGGCAGGCACTCGTGAATGCCGAACTCCGCGGACAGATATGCAATAACCTTGCCGTTTTTCGCGGGAAAGGTTTGATCATACCAGGTTGACTGCGCCAAGTAGTTTTCAAAGCGCTGCAGGTACTCCCGGTAAATCTCCAAGAACTCCGGTTCTTGGGAAGCCTCCTCCAGCCTTTCCTGGGGCAGTGTAAGCAGAAAGGCGATCGGGTTGTGGTGAAGGGCATGCCACAGTTCTGCGTCTAACCAGCGGAAAAGGGCGTCACCGCCCGCTTCCCACGACCACCAGAAGTTTCTGGCCATCTCGGGAAGTCTTCCAAGCGCAGGCGGCATCGGCGGGAGAACAGCGAGTGATTTGAAAAAGAACAAATGCAGGCACCCTCCTCGAAAATAACCTTATACTGCAGGCCTTTAGGCTCGCAAATTACGGGGACACGCAAATTACGGGGACACAATACTAAATTATTAGCTCCGACCTCTGACCATAGTTCCACCTCCAACCTTTCACTTCTCATTGGCTTCTGACCCCCGAATCCAGTAAGCCGGAATTAAGGCCGGAGGCCGTTTCCGGCAAGCACCGCCAATAGATCAACCGCCAACATGTCAAGAAGCCTAATAAGATTTCGGGGAGAGTATCGAATAGTGCGCCATTTTCATTCCCGGTATTAACGATTAATCATCATGGCTTATTGCTTATAAAATTAATCGTTTGCCGCGAGGTTACCTTCAGCCGGCGGCGAAAATTTCTGCGGCTGGGATGGGCTTAAACATGCTGGCCGCGAAAAATGGTCGTGAGCAGATCAAAGGGGGACTCCGGGGGTCTGTGGTCTGATTTGCCTTCGTTAGGCTATACGGGGTCAGGCGCTGAACTTACTGAGGCGTCCGGCATTCGCTAACAGAAGGCTCATGGTATAGTGGAGCGGAAAATGCCCCAGTGCCCCTTTAGCGCAGACGTACTCATCAAAGCCAGAAACGTTTCCGTCAAACCGGACCCAGGGCGAATGCAGGAGGAAAGGCACCGGGTGCCAGCTATGGCCCTTGGATACCGCCGGGGTGCTGTGGTCACCGGTGATGGCGATCGCGTCGGGCTTGAGCTCCAAAAGGGCGGGGAGGAATCGGTCGAACTCCTCGATCACCCCTGATTTGCCTTTCCAGTCGCCGTCCTCCCCCCGGGAGTCGGTGGCCTTGACGTGAAAGAAAAAAAAGTCGTACTCCCCCCAGTGTTCCTTCAGCGCGTCTGCTTCGGCGGCGATAGTGTTGCCGGATACCGGCAGAACCTCCATACCGACGAGCGACGCCAGTCCCCGGTACATCGGGTAGAGCGCTATGGCGCCGGCGCGGAGCTTGAACCGGTCCGGAAAAAGGGTGATCTTCGGACGCCGGGAAAAACCGCGCAGGAGCGCAAAGTTCGCGGCAGGTTCCGCTCGGAGCAACGCGGCGATTCGGTGGAGCAGCTTTGCGGCAACGGCTGCGGTACGCTCAGCCTCCGGCGTCAGCGGCCGGGGCGGAAGCGGCGGTACCCCGACCGCCTGCGGGTCGGTGTCAGCCACACGGTCATCTAAGCCCTCGCCGCGCAGGACAATGACGAAGCGGTGTTCTTTGACCGGGCGGAACAGGACGCGCACGCCCTCGATCTCCGGGACGGCCTCCTGGAGACGGGCGCAGATTTCCCGGGTGACCTCTGTTGCCGGGCGGCCCGCACGCCTGTCGGCGAGGATCATACCGCCTGATTCATACCGTACGGTGGCCAAATTTGCCCTGATGGCAATGTCCTGCGGTTCTAAGGGGAAGTCGATCCCTAATGCCTCAAGTATGCCGCGGCCGATCACGTACTTGATTGGGTCGTACCCGAAGAGCGCTAAGTGACCGGCGCTCGAACCGGGGGTGATACCGGGCAACACGGGGTGGGCCAGCCCTAATTCCGAACGGCGTGCCAGGCTGTCGAGGTTTGGCTTGCGGGCGGCGCCGAGCTCCGTTTTTTCGTTGAACTCCGGCACCGGCAGCCCGCCGAGCCCGTCTAAGACCACTAACAGCATCTTTGTCTTGGCCGGCTGCACCAGTTCCTGGAGCAGTTTTTCCATATCCATACCTTAACCTCCGTACATTTATTCTTCCCGCACTTGAACTTTCAGCTTGTTAGCCTCCGTGTACTTATTCTTCCCGCACCACTGTCCTTTATTTTCGCCTTCCTCTGACGAAAACCTCCTGCAATTTGCCTGTGCCAGGAAACTTTTCCTGTAGAGCTCCCGCTGTTCTTGAACCGCCTCTTCCCGTCTACCAGAGAAAAGGGGAGCTCGGCAGGAAAACTCGTCTATCTATGCAAGGAATCGATTGGGTGGTTACTGGAAATTCATGTGTGTCTGGATTAGTTGTTGGAATTCAGGTCTTATGGGGAAGGTTAAGACCACCAACAGCATCTTTGTCTTTGCCGGGTGCACCAGTTCCTGGAGCAATTTTTCCTTGCGATAATT
>DTYU01000030.1 GCA_012961725.1 Desulfotomaculum sp. | reverse complement strand
TCAAGATCCAAAAGGAAGCCGAACCGCTGATTGCTGCGCTGCAGAGCTACTGGCTTCAGTTCCACGTCGCCACAGCCGTTCTGGCGTACGGCGCCTTCGGACTGGCTTTCGCCATGGCCGTGATGCACCTGATAAAGGACCGCCCGGGCGCTTCGGACTCAGGGGTAAGTGCCTTGCTCCCGGAACCCGGACGCCTCGACCGTTTGATATACGGCACCATCGCCTTCGGCTTCGCCTTTCAAACGCTCGTGCTTGTCACCGGTGCGGTATGGGCGGAGGAGGCCTGGGGAACCTGGTGGAGCTGGGATCCTAAAGAGACCTGGGCGCTCATCACCTGGATCGTTTACGCCTTCTACCTGCACGGCTGGACACGTGGCTCCTGGCGGGGGCGGCGCGGCGCCTGGCTTTCTATTTTAGGTTTCGCTGTGGTCTTGTTCACCTTCTTCGGTGTATCGTACCTCATGGAGGGCCTGCACAGTTACTAAAATCTCCGGGACTGGTTACTTTTCCCGGGGGGAAAGGATACAGCTTGAAAAAATGGGCGGCAACCCCGCCTTCTTCTGATTTTTAATCATTCTGGATTCTGACTCCTGACTTCTGAGGAACAGCGTTGGAAGTGATAAGAACGCTGAACGCAAGCCTTAAACCCTGAACCGTGAACGGACCCCAAGGGAGTATCACTTTAAGCTAAGCCGATCTCTTCATCGGTAAGGTAGCACCCCGGGTCCGGTGCCCAGAAGTCGCCGTAAACCGCTTCCGCCCGGGCGCGGAAGTTGCCGTTGCAGATCTCGAGCCACTTACAGGCCCCGCAGCGCCCTTTGAGCAAAGTTTTCCGGTTCCGGAGCTGCTTCAGCAGCGGCTGTGATTCGTCGTACCAGATTTCACCGAACTCTCGCTCCCTTACGTTGCCTAAGGGATGGTTCTGTGTAAACTGGTCGGGGTAGACGTTACCCAGCCAGTCCACCGCACCGATACCGCTGCCGCTGCGGTTGCCGCCGGTCTGCTTGAGCCAGTTGTAGACCTCTTCCGCCCGCTCCGGCTGGGATTTTCGCATCTTCAGATAGATATAAGCCGCATCGGCATGGTTATCCACCGTAAGTATCTCTTTCCCTAAATTGCGCCGGCAGAAATCGGCCGTCCGCTCGATTATCAGATCCACCACCGCCCGCTTCGTCGCCGGGTCCAGGTCCTGGTCGCGCAGGCTTACTCCCCTCCCAACGGAAACCAAATGGTAAAAGCAGACCCTGTTTATGCCTTCTTTTTCAACCAGATCGAAGATCGCCCCGATATCCCGGTAGTTGTCCCGGGTAATTGTGAATCTGAGTCCTACCCGCTGCCCGACAGCCGCGCAGTTGCGGATGCCCGCGAGCGCCATCTTGAACGCCCCCTTTACGTTGCGCATCCGGTCGTTGAGCTCTTCTAAGCCGTCGAGGCTGATACCAACATAGCCGACACCGGCCTCCTTGATCTGCCGCGCCACCTCAAGCGAGATCAGGGTGCCGTTAGTGGAGATAACCGGACGGATGCCGTGCTCCCGCGTATAGTTCACCAGTTCAAGAAAGTCCCGGCGTACGAGCGGCTCGCCACCCGAGAAGAGCAGCACCGGAGCTTTGGCCCTCGCCAGGCCGTCGATGAAGCGTTTTGCCTCCTCCGTGGAAAGCTCACCCTGGGCCGGCCCGGCGGTGGCGCTGGCGTAGCAGTGCCTGCACCGCAGGTTACACGCCTTGGTTGAGTTCCAAACGACAACCGGTCCCTGAGGCCGCTGGGCAAAATGATAGCGCAGCGCATCCCCGCCCTCTTTTTGGCCGGAAACCATCTTGGAAATACTAAGCACCGTAAACCCCCTCCCGAGCAAGTCACTTTTTTATATCATTACTCAAAAAATTAGTCAATATTAGAGGCCCGTGTACAGGTCGAGCCATCATCTTCAAGACAGCAGACCTGTCATACCCTCCTTTTACTTAAAGCAGCAAGAGAGACGCCTTTTATACTTTTAGGATGAATTTTTTTATCCTAAGAGCAGGAATTCAGGCCTGTTTCGTAGAATAGGTTCCCACCAAGACAGGAGGAAAATCGGTAGCGGGAAGGAGGTGAATACGTGAAGCGCTTTTCCCAGCGGTGGCGTGAAGGCGTATCACCGGTTACTGTTTTTTTGGTCCTGCTCGTTTTCCTCGTGACGGTTATCGTAGCCGGATGTAAAGAGGAGAAGCCCACAACAGAACCAACCCATGACGGAAAACCTGCTGTGGTTAAAGGTAAACCTGGCGGCGGCGAGTGCGGCAACTGCCATGAGATGTGGCCGGAAATAACGACCTTAATGGTTTCATCTCATGCCAAGTTCGATTGCAAGAAATGCCACACGGATCCTGACATAGCCGCGATGCAGGCGGCCAAAAAGACGGGTGCCGTTTCCAAGCCGATCAAGATCAAATCCAAGATTCCCGGCGACACCTGTAAGCAGTGCCACTCAAGCAACCGGGTCTTTTCACTCTCCGGTGACCTGATCGTTCCGCACAAACTCCATGATAAGGCCGGCATCGGCTGTACCGATTGCCATAACACAGTAGTCCATGCGGCTATCGCCGAGAGAAACGTAACTTCGCGTCCTGGTTTCGACAATTATGCCAAGTGGACGACGCAACTCGCCAAGAAGGTGGCCACCCGGCCGTTCCAACGGCCGAGCATGTGGGTCTGCATCGATTGTCACGCTGCGGCAAAGGTCGACACCCCGTGCGCGGATTGCCATACATACTGGACCAGCGCGCCTGGACATGAGCGGGCCGATTTCTTAGTGACCCATGGGCGTGACGGCCGTAAGGATGTTTCGAACTGCTCCAAGTGCCACGCCAACAAAGAAGGACCGACGATGATCGATTCCGGAACCGGTGATCCCATCATCGACTTTGAGCGTGCCACCCCGTACTGTTACAACTGCCACTTGAAACGGCCGGCCTTCCACGGTCAGAGTTACATGGCACAGCACGCCAGCGGCGCCAACGCGAAGGGTCTACTCAACTGCTTCGCCTGCCACAGTATCGAGGCACCGAAAACTCCTCAGAACGTGACCGGTACTTACTGCAACAACTGCCACTGGTTCCCGGTTAAGAAGATGCAGGTAGTAGAAAAACCAGCACAAGCAGAAGAACCACAGCAGTAGAAGCCATTAGTTTGCTCTTGGGGCACCGGCCGGTGCCCTTTCTTTTTATTTTGAAGCATACCTCATCAAACCCATTCATACGCTGTAAAAGAGGTCTGTCTATCTGGTCGTCACTCCTATAAGCCGACCCTGCTGGAGGGATAAACATGCGCAAGAGTAAGGATCTCATCGGCCTGCCCGTGGTCAGTCTTCAAGAAGGAATCCGGGTCGGTCGGGTAACCGGCCTGGTTATCAACCCCGCGGAAAAAGCGGTAGCCGCGCTTGTGGTGGAGAAAGGCGGACTTCTCCGGGAGCAAAAGTTTGTTCCTTTCCACCAGGTGCACAGTATCGGCGGGAACGCAGTAACGCTTCACCGTGTACAACACGCTGCGAAAGGCGCCAGCCTGCCTGAAATATTGCGCCTGTTCAAAGAAAAGGTTGCGCTTACCGGCTCCAAGGTGGTAGCCGAAAACGGGACGATCCTTGGTAGCGTCATCGAGTACCTTATCGACACGTCAACGGGCATGATAAGCGCCCTGGAGATTGCGGCGGCGAAGCCCGCCATAGTTCAAGGAGCGGCCTTGCTCGACAGCTCTCTTGTCAGGACAATCGGTAAGGAGATTGTTGTGGTAAGCGACACCGCAGGCGAATCCCTTACCATGGTCGACGGAGGGCTCAAAGAGCGCGCGAGCCACACCTGGCAAGAGGTCAAAAGCAGAAGCCAGACATTGGGTCAGGCCATAGGCACTAGGATCAAAGGGCTCCGCCGCCCGTCCGAAAGCGAGACCGATCAAGCCGGGCCAACCGGCAGGACACTGCCTGATTCCAGAAAAGGCAATGATCAATCAAATAGCTTTGAGACCGACAGGTCTTCGTGAATCCGGATAATGACTTCGCCTAAGAGAGGCGCCACAGAAACAACCTTTATCTTGTCAAGCGATTTTTCGGGCGGAAGCGGTATCGTATTCGTTACATAAATCTCCTTGATAGCGGGCGTCGTCAGACGCTCTACTGCCGCTCCCGAAAAGACGGGATGAGTACAGAGCACATAAACATCCCGGGTACCGCACTCACAGAGTGCCTCGGCGCCTTTAGTAATCGTTCCCGCAGTATCGATGATGTCATCCACCATTACCGCCGTTTTGCCGCGAACGGGACCGATGATTTCCATCACTTCGGACACGTTGGGCTCCGGGCGGCGCTTATCGATAACCGCCAGCGGTGCACCTACCCGCGCAGCCAGCTCCCGGGCCCGCACCACACCGCCCACGTCGGGCGACACAACCACTATGTCCTCAACCCCCCTGGCCATTAGGTGTTGTGCGAGCAAAGGCCCGGCAGGCAGGTGGTCGACCGGGATGTCAAAAAACCCTTGAATCTGCCCTGCGTGGAGGTCTATTGTCAAGACCCTTCGCGCTCCTGCCGCTGTTATAAGGTTGGCCACTAACTTCGCCGTAATCGGCTCCCGCCCCCTGGTCTTCCGGTCCTGGCGGGCGTAGCCGTAATACGGAATGACCGCGGTAATCCTGCGGGCAGAGGCGCGTCTTAAGGCATCGATCATGATCAGCAGTTCCATCAGGTT
>DTYU01000029.1 GCA_012961725.1 Desulfotomaculum sp. | reverse complement strand
CGTAGATGGAACGAAACGCGTGCCCGCACTCACCCATCACTATCTTTTTGGCTTTGAGCTTAAAAGCCGCCTCATAATGGGCCCGCTTCACCCGTCCCATAACCTCCTGGTCGCCTGAATACATGGCCATATCGCTGTTATCCCAACCATCAAAGGAGGGATAGGTCCAGTTGATCCCTGCTACGTGCATTATCTTCGCCGCGTTGCCCATCAACATCGCCAGAATTTTGGGCTCAGGGCCGATAACCGAATACATGATATCGGCCCCCTCTTTATCAACTGGGATACGGAGATTTTTCACCTCCCCGCGGGTCTCGTCCTCCTGCCAGAAGAGGGTATCAATCCAGTCATCCTGCTTGACCCACATCTGGTTCATGGTTGCGGCATGACTGTGGGCCGTATCCTGAAGGTACAAGGGCGTTACGCCCAGCAGGTGGCATATGCGCCGTACGCAGCTAATGATATAACCTATGTCGATTCCAAAAGGACAGTACATGCTGCACCTGCGGCATACATTACACTCTGTATAGGCGATCTCTGCCGCCCGCGCGATAAACTCCGGCGTAACACGCCCCTTCTTCTCCAAAATCGGCCACATGGTCTGTTTAACCTTGCCGGCGGGGGAGAAAAGAGGGTCACCGTCATGTGAGAGATAGTAGTGACAGGCCTCAGAGCACAGCCCGCAGTGGACACAGGTCGCCGCGTAAGCCTTCAAGCGACGTGCGCCACCCATCTCAGCTAACGCCTTGTTTATTACCTGCTCTATCTTCTGTGGAGTCAGCTTCTTTAAAGGCTTGTCGATACCGTCATCGGTTACCTCTCCGCCAAATGCTCGGCCCTTTATCTCTTTTAGTGCCTGCTCTCTTACCTGTTTCTCAGCTACCGCCATATTAAGTCCTCCTTCACATCTCTGATTGAGCCTAAAGACTCGCAGTTCCTTAGTAGTCCTTTACGTGCCGCACCAAGCCGAACTCGGAACCGGTATAAGCCCTGGTAAACCAGAAGAAGACCATATGGAACAGCCTGGTAAAGGGAAGGACCATCAACGCAATCTCCCCAGTAAGCATGTGAACGATTACCATAAATGATGGCACCCACTGGTGATACACTATAAATCCGGTGATGAAAGGCAGGGCAACAACCGCAAGCAGGACGTAGTCGGAGGCAAAGGTGAGATACTTGACCTGTGGTGAAAACAACCTTCTACAGAGGAAGTAAACGCAGCCGGCAATGACGATCAGCGTCATTACATCAGCCGTTCCCTCAGGAAGGGTCCACCAGCTTATCCCCCAGGATTCATACCAAAGGATGTTATGGGCAAGGAGAAATATCGGGATGGAAATAAGACAGATATGGAATGCAAACGTTACGATGGTCAGTACAGGCTGTCTTCGCCAGTTCCTGCTGCCAAAGGGAACCAGCCAGTGAAGGATGGACCGCAGACTGTACTTGAGGCTGAAATACGACAGGACGACTTTGTCCTTCTTGGCTACAGAAATCAGGCCGCAGATCTTATAAATACTGCCAACGATGAATACGATAAACGCGACCCAGACCAGTGGGCCCCTTACGAAAAGATAGAGGCTGGTCATCGAGTCATCCATACTTTTACACCTCCGTTAATTATACCTCACCGACCGGTACCACCCGTCGGTAGTATTTTCCGTTTTCTACGCACCGGATTAAGATTTTTTCGCCGTTAGGGCTGAAAACAGGATCCCAGAGGGCTTCAAACCACTGCTTTCCAGGCCTGCCGTTAACCACGATGCAGTACTTGCCGTTTCGCTCAGCCTTTGCTGCTACCGTGTCGCCTCCGGGGCTGAAGACAGGCTCCCAAATCATGTCGAAATCCTCCTGCCACGGAGTGCCATCGACGACGATCGTCCACCTGTCATTTCCCGGGATATTATGGAGGGCAGACTGCATATGCATCGGCTGTTTAGACTCCTTGACAATAGCGGCGACTCTTCTGCCGTCCGGGCTGAAGACCGGAGGCCAAACTGCATCACTGAAGGTTCTTCCCCAGGGAGAACCATCCACTGCCACCGTCCATTTGCCAAAATCAGGAGCAACAACGGCTGCTACTCTTTGGCCGTCGGGGCTGAATTTGGGGTACAAAACCTGAACAAACTTACCCCAAATGGGTTTTCCATTCATTACAAGGGTCCAGCCTGCGGGGGTTTTGGCCGGAGCAATTATATCGGCGCTTCTCGGCGCAAAAACCGGCTCCCAGACACAGCCAAAAACTTCTCCCCAAGCCTTTCCGTCTACGGCGATGGTATAATCATATAGACTCAGCCTTACTTCTGCTGCCAAGTGCTTGCTGTCCGGACTAAAGGTAAGGCCCCATACGTTTACAAAGCTTTTGTCCCACGGTATGCCATCTATGGCCGCAGACCACACACCTTCCTGAAAGCCGAAGATGTCCCCTTCTGGAAGCGATTTAATCGCTACAGCAGAAGCGGTTTTTTTACCGTCGGGGCTAACAACGAGGTCTCTTGCTTCGGTAAACATGTTGTCCCAGGTCTTGCCGTTCAGGCAGGCCGCATGCTGCTCATCCTTTTTTACATTAACCGCGATTCCTTTGCCGTCGGGGGTTAACTGCATGTTCCAAATAAACTCAAACTTCTCTTCCCAGAGATCGTTGTCAACAGCCACTGTCCATTCGAAATCTTGCATTACCAAACAAACCAACTGATTTGTTGGTGTAAATCTTAGCGACCAGATCCTCTCAAAGGTGTCTCCCCCCACCTCTCCGTTCACGCAGGTGGCAAACCCGCCGTCTTCTGTCTGAACCACGGTGGCTATCTTTTCGCCGTCGCTGCTGACAACCAGTTCATGGACTTCACTAAATTTCTTTTTCCAATCGCCTACGTCTGCAATCAACTTCTCCTTTGTATTCCAATCCCAATTCGCTGATTCAGCCATAAACCGTTCCCTTCCTTAAAAATAAAAATCTTCGTATCCTTGAATCTCCCTTGGGGTAATTGTTCAAAACAACTTCCAGCTTATTTAAGTACTAAAATTAACATAGTCTGTCTAAAAAGTCAATGCATATATGACAAATTTGAAATTTGCATTTGTAAAGCAACCGGCATTCACGCCGATCGCCTTGCCCTTCATGTCTCTGCGTATGCCTCTACGTATGCAGGGGAAATCGCTCATCACGCGACTTTGCGAATACAAGACGGTAAGTTAACCGGTGAGGATGCTCCTGAGGACTCGGTTTAACGTGCTGAGGGGACAGGCTGCTTTGCGGGAAAACAGCCCTGTCCCCATTCTCAGCCGTTTTTTTCCGTTGGTTTACCAGCGTTGCGGTTCTTGGGGCCTGCCGAAACCGGTTTCCTGCCGGGGACCGGCTTCCGGCCTGGGACCGTATTCCGGCCGCACCCCGGGGTGCGGGGCGTATTCCTGGTGCATTCCCGGTTGCGTCCCCCACTGACGCGCACCGGGCTGGGGGCTGTACTCCCGCGCCCCTGCATCCGGATCGGTGTACTGCTGTGCTCCGGGGGCGTTTTTCCCCATATCAACCGGATACCAGCCACGCTGGTGCATGGCGTCGAAGAGCGTCTTAGCGCCCGCAAGTTCGTCGTTCATCAACCGGATGAAGGTGTTCCTTATCTGGTCGTTCAAGGACTCAAGGGCAGCCTTGTTATAGTTTACGGAGTGACATTTCGCGTCTGCAAGTGCATCCGCCAGGATATCCTTGTCATCAAGCCGCATTCCCTTTCCTCCTTACTTGTGAAAGTAATCTCACCGCCAAGACGGCAAGAATCAACAAGATAAATACCGGCGCCCGTTTTCATCCCTTCGCTGTATGGTTTGCTGGATCTGGCACTCCATGAAAAACTCCTCTCTAAAAGTAAGTCGGCGGGTTTTGCGGGACTCCCGCCTGGCCCAACAGGTTATTCAGGGCGTTTATGTGCTGGTGGCTCGTCTGGTGCATCTGGTTTAAGAGCACCTTTAGTGCAGGGTCGCGGACCATTTCGGTGTAACCGGCCAATTTCTTGAGCCGTACCTGCTCGATGCCGAGGCTGTCCCTGATCAGCAGTTTCTCCATTTCACTCATACTGATCTGCATCATTTCTACCGCCTCCTTATTAGTATTTTGCTACGGCTGCAGTCACTTTATCCTAAAGCAGTCGAAGAACTTTTCCACAGACCAGGCGCGGTTTCAAAGAAAGAAACCCGGCTGTCAACCGGGTTTCCTCGAGCGGTCTCAACAGGCACCGAAAGAGGAGGCATTCAGCTTCGCTGGATGCTCCTCGGGCTGTCCGTTACGCCGCTCAGATTGTTCTCGTGACGGCGTCCGCCGTGGTTTTGGCCGAACCTTTGGCGACATACGTCTTACAGCAGGTAGACATAGGGGAGCCCGCAGGAGTTGGTTCGAGCTGCTTCGCCATTTTGGCGTCGACCTCGTCCGGCTTGGCCTCCGCGAATTTGTCCGTGGCAACGATGATCTCGCTGGCCTTGCAGACGTTACCCGGACTCCAGTAGTGGCAGTCGTTGACAAGGCAGTGGATGTGTTGTTCCATTCTTTCAATCCTCCGTTTCCATTGGTTTTTGGTTCTTGTTTATTTTGACCGGAGAAAGAGTTTTTATTCCAGCGGGCGCTGCCTCAAAAGAAGCAAGTTTGCATTAATGGTATAATAATCACGGTGATTAAACGGTGAAGAAAAAAACGTACACCATATTCACGTTTGGCTGTCAGATGAACAATTGGGACAGCGAGGTAATGGCCGGGATCGTGGAGGAGATGGGTTATGAACGGGCGGCTGGACCTGAAACGGCGGACCTCGTGCTGATCAACACCTGCTGCGTACGGCAGACGGCGGAGAACAAGGTCTGGGGGCTGCTCGGGAACCTGAGCCGGCTGAAGCGCCGCCGGCCGGAGATGGTCGTCGGCGTCACCGGGTGTATGGCCCAACAGGAGGGCACGGCGGAGGAGATCCAACGGCGCTTTCCCTTTGTGGACCTGGTTATCGGGACATACAACCGCCACGAACTCCCCCCGCTCGATGGTCAGGTCCACACCCCGCAGGGCCAGTACCTGCCCGCCGCCTTCCAGGGGATAGGCGTGTTCCAGCTCTTTGACTGCAATGAAGGGGAGCACGACCGTCTCGAATCCGTCAATCTCGCGCGGCAGCGATCTGGCCTCTCCCTGTCGCCCGCAGCGCCGCGACGACAGGGATGGTGACGACCAATGCCAGGACGACCTCGATGGGAACATTCATCGAAAAGACCGGCACCAGCAACGCCGTCGGGAGCACCCCCAGCCAGATCAAGATTCCCAACACGCCAAAGGTATTGGTCAGCGTGCCGACCAGCCCGGCGACCCCTGCCGCCAGCGCGGGCCAGCGTCGGAGGGGGCGGTAGGCGTAGTAGGCGAGGATGCCGATCAGGATGCGCGGCAGAAAGGCGGCCAGCAGAGCCACCAGCAGGTTGCCGCCAGCAAAGGTCATAAAGGCCGCGCTGTAGAGGTACCAGGACGAGATGGCCAGCACCAGCCCCACCAAGCCACCGACGACTGGACCGGCGAGGAGGCCGGCGACGATGGCCGGCAGGTGCAGGCTGGTGGCCGCCTCTGTGGGATTGGGAACGGGGATCAGTCCCAGCGGGGTGAAGGCCAGCACGATGGCCAGCGCCCCAAAGACGCCGGCCACGGTCAGGTCGTGGGTGCTGAGCCGCAGGCGGCCAGCGGGAGAGGGTTGTGTCTGCTCCATAATTGTTCCTCCTTGTTCTGGATTGCCAGGGGATCGGAAGGCACGGGGCGGCAAGGGGAAAGCAAATGACGGAGCAAAGGCTCCGTCGGCAGACAATCACTTCCTTCTGCCGTCTCGGTCGCCTCGGCGATCCCAGCGGCACCGGAAAGCGGTGCGTTTGG
>DTYU01000028.1 GCA_012961725.1 Desulfotomaculum sp. | reverse complement strand
TTTACGGTTTCAAACTTGAGCCTGTAACTTCTTGGCGTCTTGGCGGTTGATCTATTTTCAAAGGAGACTGGGATCGAAGAGACTTGCTCAGGCTTAACGATTTCGACTACGCGCTGCCCCCGGAGCTGATTGCGCAGGAGCCGCTGGCGCGGCGGGACGAGTCCCGACTCTTGGTGGTGCGGCGGGACCGGCAGGAGTTTGCGCACCGGCGGTTTAATGAGATAATGGAATACCTTGTTCCGGGCGACCTGCTCGTGATGAACGAGACGAAGGTGCTGCCGGTGCGGCTTTACGGCAGGAAAAGGACCGGCGGCCGGGTAGAGGTACTGTTGCTGCGTGCTGTAAGCAGTGATACTTGGGAGGCGCTGGTCCGTCCGGGACGGCGGGTGGCGCCGGGAACGCGGCTTGAGTTCGGCAACGGTTTGCTTGAAGGAGAAGTGATCGGCCGGACGGAGGCCGGGGGCAGGGTAATTCGTTTCCGCTACGCCGGCGAGTTCGAGGAGGTGCTGCGGCGGGTGGGGGAGGTGCCGCTGCCGCCTTACATCAAGAGGAAGCTTGCTTCGCCGGAACGTTACCAGACGGTTTACGCCAAGGAGCCGGGGTCGGCGGCGGCGCCAACGGCAGGCCTGCATTTCACCCCGGAGCTTTTGGCCACGCTCAGAGAGCGGGGGGTTGAGATGGCGTCCCTGGTGCTGCACATCGGGCTCGACACCTTCCGGCCGGTACGGGTGGAGGACGTGACGGCACACCGGATGCACCGCGAAGACTTCGGTATTCCTGAAGAGGCCGCCGAGGCGGTCAACCGGGCGAGGTCCGAGGGTCGGCGAGTGATCGCCGTAGGCACCACGGTGGTTCGCTGCTTGGAGGCGGCGGCGGATAAGAGGGGGAGAGTAGCCGAAACTGCCGGTTCAACGGATCTTTTCATTTATCCGGGCTACAGCTTCAGAGTGGTGGACGTGCTGCTCACCAATTTTCACCTCCCCCGTTCCACGCTTTTGATGTTAGTGGCGGCCTTCGCCGGGACGGAGAAGATCTTGCGGGCTTACCGGGAGGCGGTGCGCCTGCGGTACCGCTTTTTCAGCTTCGGGGACGCGATGCTTATCCTGTGAGGGGTGGGGCTTCTTGTTCTTTTGGCTTTGAGCTTTGAGCTAAGGACGCAATGCTAATCCTGTAAGAGGTGGACTTTTTGGCTTTGAGGATTTACCGTACGAACCTCACGGCTGAACATTTAGGACAGGCGATCAAGATCTGGTTCGGCCGCCGGGAGTTTGACACGCAGCTCCTCGCCGATCAGAAGACGGTTTTGGTCCAGGCTAAAAAAGGCGGTACCCTGGCCACCGTAGCCGGAATGTCCTACGCCTTGACCGTGAGGCTAAAGCAGCGGGAAGACGGGGTGGAGCTGGAAACGGGGGCCGGCAAGTGGCTCGATAAGGCTGCGGCCGGTACAGTAGGGTGGCTCGCGTTTTTTCCTTTGGCCATCACTGCGGGCATCGGTTTTTATAACCAGGGAAAGTTAGTCGATGAACTGCTGACCTTTTTGGAGCACTATGTGGCGGAGGTCTCCGGCTAAATACCGAGCCGCTCCCCGGCGGTCTTGAGCAAGGCGGCAGAATGCTCAAGTGCCGCCTTTTCTTCAGGGTTAAGCGGCAGCTCGATCACTGCCGCGCGGCCGTTTTTTCCGACCACCGTCGGCAGGCTGAAGGCTGTGTTTGCGTAGCCGTACTGGCCTTCGAGCAGGCCGGAAACGGTAAGCACGCTCTTCTGGTCCTTCAGGACGGCCTCGCATATCCGGCGGATCGCCAGCCCAATTGCATAATAGGTGGCGCCCTTGCGCTCGATAATCCGGTAGGCCGCCTGGCGGATGGCGTTGTTGATGTTTTCTCTGTCGGGCGGAGCGATTCCCCGCTGGCGGCAGAACTCGTCGAGGTGGATGCCGGCGACGGTGACCCGGCTCCAAAGGGGTACCGCGGAGTCGCCGTGCTCGCCGATCACGTACGCATGGATGCTGCGGGCGTCAATCCTTGCGTGGGTGCTTAAGGCGTAGCGGAAACGGGCGCTGTCAAGGATGGTGCCGCTGCCGAGTACACGGGATATCTCAAGGCCGGTGAGCTTGGCGGCGGCGTAGGTCAGCACGTCCACCGGGTTGGAGACGATGACCAGAATGCCGCCGCGCCAGCAGTTATTGAGCTTATCCAATACGGTACGCAGGACCTCGCAATTCCTTTCTACCAGGGCGAGGCGGCTTTCCCCCGGGCGCTGGCTCGTCCCCGCAGTAAAGACTACGATCTGTGCGTTGTGGCAGTCTGCGTAGTCGCCGGCGAGGACCTTTTTCGGAGCGGTGAAGGCGGTGCTGTCCCCGAGATCCAGCGCCTCTCCTTCCACCCGTGACCTGTCGATATCTATGAGCACGATCTCCTGTGCCAGGTCGCCGGCAACGAGCGCAAAGGCGGCGGTAGCGCCTACGGAACCGGTACCGATGATGGCTATCTTTGACAAGTTGTTACCCCCTCAGAAAATAGTTCACGCTTATAGGGTGCACCACGGAGACCCAGAGAACACAGAGATATTTTATATTTTTATTTTTCTTTCTTTTTAAATGAGATACAGAAAAATGGTGTAAACGAGTCAAATATAATGTATTTAACAAAGATATTATTTTTACTACCTATAATTAATTTTTTATTTCTAAGCCAAATCTAAACTATACACTTTTTGTGTTTTTATTTGTACTTGGAGTGCTTAGTTATATGACCATTCCTAAAGACATATACCC
>DTYU01000027.1 GCA_012961725.1 Desulfotomaculum sp. | reverse complement strand
GCCGCAGATGCGCGCGGTGATGTCGGGGGCCTCGGTATACTGGCGGCCGCGAAGCAGTGCCTCAAAAAAACGCGGCGGCTCGAAGATCTTCAGCCTGACTTCTGTCACCCGGCCGTCTTTCACCCTTATGTAAAGGCCGCCCTCGCCCTCGACGCGGGCAAGGTAGTCAACTTTGAATCGCTTGCTTTTCACGCGCTTCACTCTCTTTCTTAAACGCTTCCGCGGCGGCAGTAAATCCGCGGTAAGCGCGTACGATCTCCTCATCCCGTAAACCAAGACGCTTCCACTGCTCACTTAGCGCTTCGGGGTTAGGCGTTTCCATCGGGCCGAAACACCCGTAACACCCGCGGTTATGGGCCGGGCACAGCGCGCCGCACCCGGCCTGGGTCACCGGACCGAGGCAGGCTGTGCCCTTGCTCACCATCACACAGGGGATTTGGCGCTGCTTGCACTCGATGCATAAGCTGTAAGTAGGGATGTTCGGTCTGCGCCCGTGTAGAAAGGCGCTGGTAAGTTCGAGCAGTTGCCTGCCGTTGACCGGGCAACCGCGGAGTTCGAAATCTACGTGAACGTGGTCGGAGACCGGCATCGACTCTGCAAGCGTCTCGATGTACTTCGGCGTAGCGTAAACGGTCCTGACGAAATCATCAGCGTCCGCGAAGTTCCGCAGTGCTTGAATCCCCCCGCCGGTCGCGCACGCCCCAATGGCAACAAGGTATCGCGAGGTGCGGCGGACCTCCCTGATCCGTTCGGCATCATGCGGCGTGGTGATTGAGCCTTCCGCAAGCGAAAGGTCGTACGGCCCCTTCACAGCAGCGCGCGAGGCCTCTAAGAAGTAAGCGATCTCCACCGCGCCTGCAATTTCGAGCAGTTCATCCTCAAGGTTGAGCAGCGCCAACTGGCATCCGGCACAGGAACCGAACTTCCAGACGGCTAACTTCGGCTTGTGCTTCTCTCCCATGTCATATCTCCCGCTTTCCGAAAAACGGCTGAATGAGGTCAAATCTGAAAACCGGACCGTCCTTGCAGACAAAGTACGGCCCGATTTGGCAGTGTCCGCATGAGCCTGTCCCGCACTGCATATTTCTTTCCATTGATATGTAAATCTTTTCCTCGGACACTCCCCTTTTCTTGAGCTCAATCACCGTAAAACGCATCATGATTTCCGGCCCGCAGACGATCGCCACCGTTGCCTGGGGGTCGAACTCGGCTTTGGGGATGAGCGTGGTTACCACGCCCACGTTTCCTTCCCATCCCGCCTCGGCCTTGTCCACGGTGATATGCGTGTCGATCTCAGGACGTTCGGTCCAATGGGAGAGTTCCCGGCGGTACATGATCTCGTCAGGGTTGCGGGCACCGTAAAGCAGCGCTACCCTGCCGTACCGCTCACGCCCGGAGAGGATGTGGTATACCACCGGCCGCAGAGGCGCCAGCCCGATGCCTCCGGCCACGATTATCACGTCGGCCCCCGCCGCTTCCTCGACCGGCCAGTGGGCGCCGAAGGGCCCGCGGACGCCCAAGACGCCGCCGGGCTTCAGTCTGCAGATGGCCTTCGTGACCGCTCCTACGGCGCGCACAGTGTGGAGAAGCAGGTCAGGCCTGGCAGGGTCGCCGCTTATTGAAATAGGTACCTCCCCTACCCCAAAGACATATAGCATATTGAACTGGCCGGGGGCGAACCTAAGCTCCCCCGGCGTGTTTTGCGGCTGGAGCTCCAGGGTGTAGGTATCGCGGGTCTCCCGCTTGACCTTTTGCACGTAGAAACGGTGCGGAACCATAAGCGCGGGCAATCGTGTACTTGTCTGTATCTCCTTTTCACCGGCATGCGTGCTCATGCCTATCCCCCTGCTTTTCAGGCGTCCCGGCAGGAGCGGGCAGCCCCGCTGCTTTCTTCTCGCGCAGGGCACGGGCTACAGCCGTGATGTCGATGCCGACGGGACACCACGTTATGCAACGCCCGCAGCCCACGCATCCCAAGGTACCGAACTGGTCCAGCCAGGCGGCGAGTTTGTGGACCAGCCACTGGCGGTACCGTGACCTCGCCGATGCGCGCACGCTGCCGCCGTGAATGTATGTAAACTCTCCGGTGAAGCAGGAGTCCCATCTGCGGAGGCGCGCGGCGACCTCGCCCGACAGGTCAGTTACGTCTTCGACCGTGGTACAGAAACATGTCGGGCAGACCATCGTGCAGTTCCCGCACGTAAGGCACCGATGGGCCGCCTCGTCCCAGAAGGGGTGTTCGAGGTTTTCATACAAGAGGTCCCTGATGCCCGTTATATCCAACACCCTCCCCATCCGCCGCGCTGCTTCGGCGACGGCCTCCTCGGCAGCAGCTTGCTCACTTGCGCTTGCTTCCTTGTGGGGGATCTCGCGTAAGACCGATGCCCCCGCTTCGGAGCCTATCTCCGCCACGAGGTAATGCCGCTCCTCTTCCAATATCTCGGTAAGCGCTAAGTCGAACCCCGCCGTCGCCTTCGGTCCCGTCTTCATCGAGACGCAGAAGCACGTGCCGCCTGCCTTTACACAGTTCACGGCCACGACAAAGACCTTCCTCCGCCGCAGGGCATAGAACGGATCGGCGTACTCCCCGGTCATAAGGACCTTGTCCTGTATGGCAACGGCGTGGAGATCGCACGGGTGCACGCCGATAAACGCGTATTTAGGCGGTTCATCGTTTTCCTCAACGATTCGAAAGCCGCTGTCCTCACGCCTGGCCTTCCACAGGCGGACCAGCGGCGGGTAAAGGAACCTTTTCAATGAATCGGGGCCGGTTCCATAGTGAAAAAGGGCGTTACCCTCACCCTTCTTGAGGCGGTAGAAAGCGCCTTCCTGCTCGTCCGTCCAGCCGGCAGGCAGATCGTCAACGGAGCTTAACTCGCCGTAAGCGATAACGCCGTCGCGTACCGTCGGTCCGATGATCCGGTAGCCCTGCGTCGACAGAACGTCGAAAAGCTTCTGCAGATTGCGCCTTTCTAAGACGGCTCGGCTCCCGATCTTCGCGGGAAACCCTGTCATTTTAATTCCCCCTGCCCTCAAAGTTATCATGCCCCGTGCTGCCGGACAAGTTGTATATATTTCCGCGGAAGGATTTACCGGCCGGAGCGGCGAATCATCCGGTAACGGAGAAGTCTTTGCTCCTTGCGGTGCGGCGTACGCTTGGCCGAAGGCCGTGCCAGGATGCGCCAGCGGAACGGCTGTCGTTTCCGCGTGAGGGTACTGCGGCGGTTGTAGTATGGGCTAACCGGCAGCATGGTATGATGAATCAGGAAAGAGGTGAGGCTACCGGAGGGGAAGAGCGGAGGGCCATCTTCGCGGACGTTCTTTTTGTGCGGTTTCGTCCTGTGCTGCGGAATAAGTGTTGCCTTAGTCTTTAGAAAAAGCGAGGTGTGGGAGAATGCAAATCAAGTGGTTAGGACATGCCTGTTTTTTGCTCGCGACCGGTGACGGGGTCAAGGTGCTTACCGACCCGTACGATGAAAGCATCGGGTATCCCCTGCCGCCGGTCTCACCGGACGTGGTCACCGTGAGCCACCAGCACTTTGACCATAACGCGGTGGGAGCTTGCAAGGGAGAGCCTGCGGTGGTCGAAGGCAGCGGCACGCACCAGGTGAAGGGCCTGACCATCCGCGGGGTCGCTACCTTCCATGATAAGAAACAAGGTGCACAGCGCGGCCCGAACACCGTTTTCGTCATCGAAGCCGAAGGCTTGCGGATCTGTCACTTGGGCGATCTGGGGCACCCGCTCGATGCGGCAAAACTGCGGGAGATCGGGCCGGTGGATGTGCTCTTGACCCCTGTAGGCGGCACCTATACGATCGACGCCGAGGAGGCCGCGTCGTTGGTCAAGGAAATGAAGCCGCGCATCGCCGTACCGATGCATTACAAAACGGCGCAACTCAAAATCAATATCGCGCCGGTGGACGGCTTCCTGAGACAGTTTACCGGGGTCAAGCGGCAGTCTTTGCTTGAGGTGATGCCGGACAAGCTGCCGCCGGCAACGGATATTGTGGTCTTAGAACTGAGCGGATAGGCTTGCCACAGGCAGGCGGCGCCACTGAACCGAAGGCCCGGTCTCCCCGGGCCTTTGTGCGCCTCCAGACACGCCTCGCAACGCACCTGAACGGTCGCAACCAGCTTCGCTGTTATTCCCTTTTTCCCTTTCATTGTACCACGACAGGCGCCGTCTGTTAATCATTTTCCTGCGGCCACTAAAAAAGAATGGTGCCGAAGGTGGGAGTCCAACCCACACGGGCGGAGCCCACACG